>JAUXEQ010000118.1 GCA_030620455.1 bacterium
CGGCATTGCACAGCTTCGTTTTCTCGTATATTCTTTTGCCTATAATATCGAAAACCTCGAATACAACTCGGCATGGATTCGAAAGGAAAAGATCGATGTGGCACACGGAATTAAACGGGTTTGGAAATGGAGCAGAGATTTCGTGTTTCAATATTTTGTTTTTATTACCGGGTAGTTCGATAATTTTACAAGCTACTGTTGTTCTGATAAATCCCGCTCTATTAACGCAACTTGAATCTTCAGAGATTCCTATTATAGGTTGTCCTATCGATGCTCTGTTAAAATTGATGCCGTCTGTCGCTTTTCCACCGCCACTGTCCATGACTCTTACGGCTTCGGTTTGAGCGACACAAAAGACGGATAGCAGTAATATTGAAATGATGATTCTGTGCATTTTATTCCTTTATTTATTATATAATCTAATAACACAAAAACTAGTCTGTCTCTTCCAAAAGAGCTACTGATTCTAATTTGTTGTTTTCCATATGCTTGATTTTTGCGTGAATTTTATATGCAAATTTCGCTTGAGGATCGCCCTCGATTTGTCTTACGATGAAATAACTGTCATGTCTTTCAATTGTATATCTACCAATGTCGTCATACGGGGACAAGAAAACTTGCATAGGATTGTTAGAGTTAATTGTTACGCTCTGAATAAATTGCTTTGGAAGTTCGATCTTGCATTCACTATCCACAAGTTGCGACTCCCCGATATGTTCGAGCCATCTTGCAGTAGAAGCAGATATGGGTGCAGTAACACCTTTGCCGGTTTTGTCCACGATGTAATTGTTAAAGCTATTGCTGAAAACCTTGCAATCTCCACTAACTCTGAAAAGAGCATGTGGTGTGCCGTCACACACAAAGCAGTCACCGCCGGGACTATTAACCTCGACGCCATCATCCAATGGTGTGGTGATATTAATACCGTCTTCACCAGCAGCGGATATTTTTATTGCGTTGGTATGAGAATTAACTAAGCATATAGCGTCCTCATGAGAATCGTAGATAAATAGACCATTAGCTTTTGGGGTTATAATTTGAATTCCATGTGTATCGGGATACAAAATTTGTATCCCGTGTCTTTCCGGTTGAGCAATAATCAACCCAGTTCTTCCCGGATTCCATATTTCTATGCCGCTGTAATCGGGCTGGAAAATATACACTCCTGTAGAACCAGGATGGTCGATTCGGATCGCATGATTGCCAGCGTTATCAATTATTATTGCATCGTGTGCAGTGCTATCGATAACAATGGCATGATAAACGGAATCGATATCTAGTCCTTTAAGAGCGTTTTTCACTTGAAAACCCGTTTTGGTGCAGTTGGTAACTCTAAAACCAAACTTCACATTCCGACTTTCCACAGCGCAACTGCCTGCATTAGCGATATATATTCCATGATTGCCCAGATTTGACATATTCAATCCTGTTTGCCTTGCGTTGCGAATTAGGATACCATTTACTTTGGCAGAATCTATTTGTATGCCATCATCCCTGGGATAATAAATGTATATGCCGTCACTGTCGGGCTGGAACATGTAAATTCCATGATTCCCCGGATTACGAATGTGAATTGCATTATTGCCAGTGGACTCGATAGAAATTCCATAAGTAATTGCCGTGTCGATTGTCAAGCCGTTGCTTCCTGCCTTTCTAACTCTGAAACCATCTTCCCCAGGATGAAATGCATAAAAACCGTGTCTTACAGGATTTCTAACATAGACACCATATCGCCCAACATCCTCCATATAGATCCCGTCCTTGCCGGTTTCTGAGATTCGGACACCATGGCTATCGATATCTGTCATGTTAAAACCATGCCTTTTGGGGTTTTCGAGAAAAATACCATCTTTACCGGGAGAATGTAAAAATAATGCGGAACTATCGCTTCCCCAGACTACTAAACCTATATTTTTTGGATATCGGATATCTATACCATCCTCATAGGAGTTGAAAATAGATATCGCATCGTAACCGGTTTTAGAAATTTTAATACCGTTGTTCGCACAGGAGTCGATTACAATTCCTCGACGACCTATATCCACAAGTTCAATTCCGTCATGTGCTGGATTGTCTATAACAATAGCGGAAGACATTGAGTTAATTATTGACAAAGCATCCCCAATCGAGTTATCGATAATTAAGCCTTTTGCGGATGCTCGGATTATTTTCATGCCGTTTTGAACGGGAGAATCGATTATAATTCCGTTGGCACTCGGATTAGAAATATTTATGCCTTCATTACCAGCATTAACAATAGAGATTCCGTTATCGTTTGGTTGATCGATATATATTCCGTTTCTTCCTGCCATTCGAACGTTAAGACCGTCTGCAAATGGAATATTCGCATAGAAGGCGTGATGACCTGCAGATTCGACGTGAATACCGATATTATTAGGCTCTATTATAAAAATTCCATATTTCCCTGCCGATTTTATTTCTATTCCATCGTTAGCGACGTCCTCGATTAATATTCCATCAGAAAACAGTGTGCCTTTCAAATGAATTTTTGCGGCGGGTGATTCTGTACCAATTCCAATATTTCCAGAGTCGGTCTGGAAAATAATGCTTGTCCCAAGAGTATCTATACCGTCCCATATTGGAAGATATTTGTCGATGCCTGAGCCAAGGATTACATCGGTAGGATGTTTCGCTGTAATAGTGATAGAATCGCCATTCTGGTTAATCTCGATATTGTTTCCCTCGATGAATGTGGCTTGTTCTGTTAACCAAGGCGATGAGCTAACTCGCAACCTAACGAAACCGGTATCGTCTATCGAGTCTATCACGAATGGGATGTTAATCAAGTTCCACCAGCTAACTCTTGATCCTCCAGGGAATTGCAACGATGTTGTGTCGTAATAAGCACTAAGCGTATCCCAGCTAACTCTGCCTGTATCGTCTTTTGAGGGTATCCATTTACTAAGTGAATCACACCATTTAATAAGTTGTCCATCCGCAGCACCCATAGAGCTGATGTCTCGGGCATAATATGCGTACGGACTTGCGGTAAGCTTGTATCTCGGGACAAGTTCTTCTCCTCTATCCACAGTGATTCCAAGCCAATAATCCATAGAGAAATCCACGGAATCTGGGAAGCGCGTTGCCGAACCGAGCAATGCATTATAAACACCGCTGGAGTCTATATCGATGTTGTGACCTTCCATCCATAAGTATGATCCACCGGTATCGACATCGTAAAGATAAAAATTTATTAAATGTGTTCCCACAATAGGTTCGCTAAATGCATCCTTAAGGACTGCCTGATAAGATATAGGTCCCGGTGGAATAGCAAAACACACTCCCATAAAGAGTAGTAACAATAAGCTGTTTATATGCTTTCTCATTATTTTAACTCCTTTCCTTTGGACAGTTAAACGATATTTATGTAAAAACTGCAACTAACTACCTCATTCAGAAAACTAAGGCGCAAGCTTTTTGCGTTTAATTCTAAGGTGATATTTCCTCCCAAATTAATTCTCTGAAAGAACAATTATTCTTCCATATATTAATATATACATAATTTGAGATTTGTGAATAGGATAAGTTACTCGACCAAATGGATTCTTCTAATATCCTCGTCTGTGCCCATAATAACGAGAGTATCGTTTTCATTGATTCTGTCCATAGCTGACGGAATCATTTTTACTTCGTTTCCTCGTTTTATTAGCAAAACTTCGACACCATAATTTCTTCTCAGATTGAGACCGAGTAATGTTTTGCCTTGAAAGGTTTTTGGAGTTAGGAATTCCACAATGGAATATCCGGGTAAAAGCGGAATGTGTTCGAGGATATTGGGGGAGATAATTTTCTGAGCCACTCTTAATGCCATATCCTCTTCGGGAAAAACCACAGTGGTTGCACCGACTAATTTTAGAATTCTACCGTGTTCGGGGCTTATGCCCTTGACAATTATTGTTGGAATACCAAATTCCTTTAGAATAATCGTCGCCAAAACAGATGCTTCAAGTAAATCCCCCATAGATATAATTCCCACGTCGGCATCGGATAGACCGAGTGTAGATAGGGCTTTTTGGTCAGTGGCATCAGCTCTTATAGCATAAGCTACTTTATCCGAAATTGCCTCGACTTTACGTGGGTCCTTATCTATAGCGACAACTGGCATTCCTGCCTGCGAAAGTGTCGTTGCCACTTTTTTGCCAAATCGTCCCAAACCAACTATAACGAATTGACGCATATATATTCCTCGACTTTTCTAATTTTTAAATTCTATTTGCAATTCAAATAATTAAAGGTTTCAAAGCCTTAATGTTATTCAATTTTCCATGTGTTTTAATCGATTAATTTCCTCCTGTGATTTTACAGAGCTAATATTCTCATTGCTCGAAGGCAATCGAATATAACGAACAAGATAAAAAATCGATGAGATAAAGCTGAGAGCAAGGGCAATAATAATTAAGGACCATGCAACGGATTTCATTTTGGCTACAAGAATGATATAGGACAATCCCCAGAAAAGTGGTGCTATTTTTCCGTAAATTACCGGTAATGGTGTGACTTTTTTCCTAATAACCATATCAGCTCCGAGAACGACAATTAGAACATCCCTAAAAACTAGAAAAGCTCCAATCCACCATGGAAGTTCACCTGTGACGAAAAAATATATTGCCAGAGAATTTATAATAATTTTATCTGATATAGGATCCATAATACTGCCATAGAAAGAGCATTGGTGAAGGTATCTGGCGATTAACCCATCCAGAATATCTGAAATAATCATTATTGAACCCACGACAATAGCCAGTGTATAACCGGCTGTTTCTCTTATGTTTAAAGAATGTATTAAAACTGGAAGTAAAAGAATTCTTAGTATTGTCAGAAGGTTTGGTATCGTTAATGCTTTAGCGGATAAATTATCTAATTGCGTTGAGTTTGTTATGTTGTTTCTATTTTTCATATACGTATTAAAGAGAAATTGCATTTCTATGCAATTGTTTTTTTCAGCATACAATTCGAATTGAAACAATGATTATTCTAATGCGAGCATTCTTTGAAGCTCAGAATCTTGTTCAGTGCTGCTTAATGTTTTAGAATCGACATAAGTCATATTATCTTCGAGCCTTTTTGTTATTAAAGTATGGTTTTGGGCAAATCGAGCAATTTGATGCAAATGTGTTATAACAATAACTTGTCTATTTTTCGATAACTTTTCGAGATGTTCTCCAACGCTTACCGCGGTTTGACCGCCTATACCAGAATCGATCTCGTCGAAAATTGTAGAGCTTGTATCGCTCCACTTTGGCATAGCAATTTTTATAGCCAGTCCTATACGAGATAATTCACCTCCTGACGCAATCTTTCGCAACGGTTCAAACGGCATTCCGGGATTTGTTCGAATTATAAACTCGGC
>JAUXEQ010000221.1 GCA_030620455.1 bacterium
TATAAGCACGTTATCCGCAAAGGATATTCTAATCCAATAACTGGTGGACAGATATCGACTGTGTCGGGTTCGACTGTGTCTTCATCGCAAATTGTCCAATCCTTGCAGAATGTACGCGCAGCATTACCTGCCAAATCGGATGCATCAACACAGAATAACAATCTCTCGCTATACGGTAGGTCTTCGTATTCCCATGTAATTCTGTAGCCAACAAAACTTGAGACAATTGCGCATTCACTGGTTACATCTTCCGCAGAATCGCCATCGATTGTTACAATAATAGTTATACTGGCACTATCAACACCGCTCGCAAAACAGCGACTTGTATCATCCCAACAATCGACAATTATCCGTCCAGAATCGGGATATAAACAAGTTACTCGCAAAGGATATTCTAATCTAATAATTGGTGGACAGATATCGACTGTGTCGGGTACGACAGTGTCTGGCTCATCGCAAGTCGTCCAACCTATGCAGAATGTACGCGCAGCATTACCTGCCAAATCGGAAGCATCAACACAGAATAACAATCTCTCACTATAGGGTAGATCTTCGTATTCCCATGTAATTCTATACATACCAAAAAATGAGACAATTGCACATTCACTGGTCACATCTTCCGCAGAATCGCCATCGATTGTTACTGTGACAGTTATACTGGAGCTATCAACACCGCTCGCAAATGAATCTGGATCCCAGCAATCAACAATTATCCGTCCGGAATCGGGGTATAAGCAAGTTATCCGCAAAGGATATTCTAATCCGATAGCTGGAGGACGAATATCTCTAATCTGAGGGCTTGTGATTCCAATAAAAAGTACAATAAAAACAAAACAAACAAACCAAGTACTACATCTCATCTTACACCTCTCTTTAAAATGTTTACAAATGCCCCTTTCAACATCATTAACATAAAAGTATTTTATAACATTATATACATTATTAAAACAATTTCAAGAACTTTAAACAATTTTAACTAAAAAAAGATTTAATCCCTTTAGACATAAATTGTATCTAAAAAAGTACCAGAATTATTCATTCAATTTATAATGACAAAATTCAATAAAAATAAATTTGCGTAATAGGTTTTGAAAATAAGATTTCTTTTCATGTTAGAGATTTTTCTCAATGAGCAGAGTTTATATTGTCTTGTTATATACATATTTACCGTAGAATGGCATCCAGGACAACCACCTTAGCTATCATGTCTCCGTTGCACTGGATATCGAAGGCTTTATCTTCTTTTTCTTAGGAATGAACTTCAGTTATATACTACAATAAATTCTGAAGGCAGATCCTTATTCTCGCATCGATTATGCTCAATTTCAAATTGAACAATCACTGAGATATTTTACAAATAGACAGATAGGTTTTTCCCACTCTTACTCATTTCTATTTCACCAAAAACACCCTCCTAACAACCTTAACATTTTCGATCGTCTTTGGTGTGCTCGATTGTCCGTCTTTCACTACCGCAAAATACACGCCGCCTGTCAACATTTCCACATCGATTTTTACACTACCATTGCCTGAAATTTCCTGCCTAATCACAACACGCCCCATAATGTCGAGTACCTCTAATAATCCCTCGTCAGGCAGCGAATAGAATATCTCATACGAGCCACCAGATAACGTAACCACCTCGAGTGCTAAATTTCCCTTAGATTCACTCTTCGGTTCTGCTATTTCGGTGATTTCAAAGAAATATCGCTTGCACACTGGAACAGGCGGCGCTGGTATCCAGTTCTCGATATGATATGTGCTGTCCACATTTGGATCGTAGTAAACCCACGTGTCATAGCAGCTCATCGTGTCTGGATGCAAATGTGTCGGTTCGCCAAATGCTATAACCGGCGCATTGGTAACATCTTGCAGGCAAATGTATACAAATCCCACATACGGCTCCGGCAGATGTACTGTCGCCGAATCGAGCGCAAGCCGTCGCCAGCCGATATGCTTGCCCGGTGGAATCTCCCACGTAATGCCCGGGTCACCGTAGTAGAACGAATCACAACCGCCATCCCATGAAATCGTAAACCACGCAGATGTGGAGTCCATAGCAAGATAGAAACGCTCCGGATAACCAAGTTGATAAGGACGTGAACCACAAAAATCGTGTGTGAATTCCCCAAAGCATGTGACATCCACATAAAAATTGGGTGGGTAAGAGAACACTGAGTACTCAGGCCAGTCAGTATTATATTGCGTTCTTAAGTAATCGTAACGTCCTAATGGGCCAAAACAAACGGCGTTTTTTCTTGCCAGAATCCAATCTGAACATTCGTCTGAATCGTTACAGAACTTGCAAATTCCCCATGCTCCCTCACCCATTGCGGTTGGAAACTGTAATCCTCCTATTCTAATACTATGGGATCCAAACCAAACCTCCCATCTGAAAGGTGAAACCTTCTCCATGTGTATATTGCTGCTTGCATGATTGCCAATATAATAATGTCTCGATATCTCGGTCATAGTATCCTCGAAAACAGGATCATCGTAGACGCAGGAATCTAACGAGTATGCTATATTACTGGGGCCGAATTGACGTCGGACTGTAGACCCATTATCCACAGCCACAACAACAGGACAAGGGCAATCCAAAACTCTTCCTGTGTCACAGTATAGTATACTATAAGGACTATGAAGTCTAATCTCAAATGGTATATAATGAATATCACTACCAGATGAGTCTATAATCGCGAATCTACCGATCTCAGAATCGGGATGCATAGGTTGCGCTATAAATGGTATATTAACATACCAAGCTGAATCCACAACCAAATCATACCAAACTGAATCAAAAAAGAATCTAAGGATAACATTTGTATCTGGAATAACTATCGAATATTTGAAGACACTATCATAAGGCAATGGATACATAAATTTCACTACCGGCTTGGCGAAAAGCAGTGCAGGAAATAGTAGCAAGATTATTGTGAAGCGTTTCATTTTATACCTCCCATAGATAAGGAATCATCTGTATTCTCACCGTTTTTCCCGTTTTCTTGCAAGAACAATTGCTTGTATAACTCAAAACGTAAATTTGAATTTTTCCAGATAGAATTATTTATTTTTATAATCTCTTCACGGGGTTTCCAATTAATATTTGAATTAGCTATCGAGTTATCCGATTTCCAATAAATGTCATCCGAACTGTTATCGGTCGAGTTTTCTTCAAACTCTTTATTGTGTGAAGCCATTCGAGTTTTGGTAAAACCAAAGTCGTTTTCCTCTGGCACAACTGGATGCAGACGTTCTGAAACAAGGATGTTCCAAATTCTGGCAGGTGTAACTACTACAGAAAGAGTTTCTCCAACTGCAATAAGATAGTTGCCTATCATTTTGTAGTCGTTGAAAATGCAGTTGGTAATAGGAAGACTTCTTGTATCTCCCGTGTTAACATTGATTACAAATATGGGAGAACCTACTTTTATTATTGTTCCTGGGGGGTCCTCAATCGTATCTTGCCAAGAACAGAAAACATAGGGGTCATTATAGTATACTTCAAGAGGCCATTCCAATTCAGTAAGTTCATACTAATTCTCCCA
>JAUXEQ010000224.1 GCA_030620455.1 bacterium
CAATGTACGCTTTGGTCTTCAATATATGTTGATACAATTGTTGTTGTTGCAACTTGTGGTTCTGTGTCGGATACCGATACAGTATATGTTGTTCCTGGAGATCCAAGGAATTTCAGAATTTGGGCTACCCCGGATTCTGTTATGGTAGCAGATAGCAGAGACACAACGAGAATCACTGTTGAAGTTAGGGATCAATATGATAATTTGGTTAGCGCAGGAACTCCAGTAACCTTCAGCATTGAACCCGGTTCGCCAGGAAGCGTTCATGAGAGTGCTAATACAGACGAAAACGGTATTGCTTCAACAATATTATTTTCTGGCTTAGTGCCCGGTTGGTCCCAAGTCATCGCGGAGTCTGACGGAGAGAGAACATCGATATTTATTCAGATCGTGCCTACAGATGTTGGTTCGGTTATTGTACGATTAAGTAAGTATACATTACCAGCTGACGGCGTTTCAACGGCGGATGTAATTGTTAGAGTTACTGATACTTTGAATTTCCCAGTTTCTGATAATACTCCTGTTTTATTAAGCGGATTAAAATATGGCATACTTGATGACTATACTGGACAGACTTCCAGTGGTGAATTCTCCACAGTTTTAACCGCTTTGAGAAGTGTGGGTGTGGATACTTTGATCGTTACTTGTGGTGGGAAAGCTGATACTGTTGAAATTACATTTATTGCAGGTCCACCATTTAGCATTGTCCTTGAACCGAATAGAAGTGTTCTTCAAGCTAATAATCTCGATACGACAATGATTACCGCAACAGTTTTCGACGAGGGTGGTAATACGGCTTCTGAGGGATTGATAGTGAGTTTCAGCCTTAATCCTCCAGAGAATGGTTCTATATGGGCAAACGGTGTTACAGATACAAGCGGATCATGCGTAACAAAATTTACTGCTAAAACTATCCCTGGAAATGTTGCTATTCATGCAACTATAAGCGGTACATCAGCGGAGGGAGTTACTACAATTGAACTTGTCCCACCAGGACTTAAGGACATCGACCTTATTGCTGGAGACTTGACTTTGAAAGCAGATGGAATACAGACCACAACTTTAACTGCGGAGGTGCATGATAGCCTGAGTTTCCCTGCACCGGATAATACACCGGTTAGATTTGCTAAGACCGATGGTTCTGTTTCAGCGAGTTTTAATCCCGCACTTGCCTGGACAAGTGACGGTACCGGTAGAGCCACCAGTACTCTCCGTGCTCCAATAGAGGCAGGTCCTTGTTCGATATATGCATTTGTTGATACAGGTTCTGGTATTATTTCAAGTGATACTCTTATTATTCAATTCACACCGGATAACGCTAACGATATATTATTTATGCCGACCAGTATTGTATTAGAAGCCGATGGTTTAAGCGAACATGAATGCTCGCTTGAGGTTATCGATAGGTTCGGAAATAGGGTTTCAGGTGAGGAAGTCGAACTTGTAATGAATCCAGAAGATTATGGTTCTGTGGTTCCTTCGCTTATTGTGACAGACTCGATAGGCAAAGGGTACTTAAGAGTTCGTGCACCGAGAGTGATCGGTGACGCATATGTTCAGGCTACGATTACCGATTTGAGTATTACACGCTTACTTCCAGTTGAATTTATCGCAACGACTGTGGATACAATGATGATTTCTGCTACTCCACCCAGAATTCCCGCAGATGGGGCTACTTCTACAGATATTAAAGTTACTGTCCTCGATGTTCTTGGAAGACCTGTCTCTGATAGTATTATTGTAACCTTTGTTACCGATAAGGGTTATATTTTGCCTATAGCTAAGACGTGGAACGGTGTAGCTTCGACACAACTCTTCTCTTCCGATTCGGCTTGCACAGCATGGGTTCAGGCGACCTGCCAAACTAAAACCGCTCAAGTACAGGTTATATTTACTGCAGGGAAGCCAGATTCAGTGGAGGTTTATTTCTCCCAGGATTATGATACTGTGGGTAGCGGAACTATTGATTCTGTTTATGGAAAGGTTTTAGATTCCAGAGGGAATCCTGTAGGTGAAGGCACTCTTGTTGAATTATGGTTAACATATTCAAACGATCCGAGCGATCCATGTGGAGGTGGAGGAGATATTTGTAGCTTAGGTGTTTTGGCAAGCAACTCTGTTCTAACACGTGAAGATGCTTCTTTCTCCACGTATTTCACACCGGGAACGAAAAGTGGGATTGTCTGGGTTTTCGCACAATCGGATGAAAAACAGAATAGCGATAAAATTAAAATTATGCCTCAAATTGCTCATACGGAAAGCATAGCTGTTGACAGAGACCATATTTATGTTAAAGGATCTGGTAGCATTGATCAGGCTGTTTTAACTGCGTATATATTCGATAGATATAATAATCCGGTGAAAGATAGTACGAAGGTTACTTTCTGGATATCTAATTGCCCCGGTTTTCCCCATCCCGAAAGTATGCCGTCATTAGACCCACATCTCCCTTCGAATCAACTGCGTAGCGATACTATTTACACCTTAAATGGTAGAGCTAATATAACTGTTCGAGCAGGTAAAGCTTCTGGGGTGGTGCTCGTTCGTTCTATGCTTCTTGACGGTTCGGGTATTGAATCTGAGGCACCGAGAATAACAATTGCAAGTGGTCTACCATATTATATTTCTGTATCGAGAGTGGAATGTAATGTTCGAGGATGGGATGAAGATGGTATCTCTAATGAGATTTATGTTAGAGTTTCGGATGTAATGCTTAATCCTGTACCTAATGCAGCGGTTTATTTCACATGTGACGAAGGGGTGGTTATAGGTTCTGCTACGACTTCTGATGGTGAAGATGGGGAAGATATTGGTTTTGCTAAAACTATGTGGTATTCCTCAAATCCGAGAGATGACGGAATCGTTATTGTTAAAGCCACGACAAGAGGTGATTCTACAACAAGCTGTGGTGGTATTCCTGGTTGGGTTTGCGATAGCGTTATGTTTTACAATTCAGGACCGGCATGTAGTATAATAGTTTCAGCACCTTCCGAATTGAATGCTGATGGTTTGGACATTTCAGAAGTAACAGCATCTGTAAAAGATACTAACGGAAATCCCGTAAAGAATGGTACGAATGTGGAATTTAGGACGAATTTGGGCTCTTTTGGTGGATTAAAGGAAATAACAGTAAGAACTTCCGGTGAATGCCTTCTTAGTTATGCACATGTTACTTATACAAGTCAAGTCGTTAATTTGGATGAATACTGTATGGATGATCGAGTGGCAAAAGCAGATATTACAGCACAGACTGAATATGATTCTGATGTTACCCACATTAACCTCATAGGAACAGTGTGCAGTGCTGAAAATTCCGTTATTGATGCACCCGACCAAATTACATATGGACTAACATTCTTTGCTTCTATTGCAGTGAAAGATGCATATGGAAATCCGATTTGCAATAGTTTTGTTCAAATATCTTATTCCGAAGGAACATATTTTGATTTCACCAACGCGATTGGAATTGCATCTTTTGAATTAACGGCACCACCACCAGATATTGTTC
>JAUXEQ010000153.1 GCA_030620455.1 bacterium
CTCCGACTTCGTCGGAGCCACCTCCCTTGTTAAGGGAGGCACACCGGATGAAGTTCCCATTAATAAAGGGGATGTCGCACATCGACAGGGGGTTAATATTTCCGAAGGACAGAGGATTAATTCTTCCTCAGCCGATGAGATATCCGAGGGACAGAGGGTTAATAACGAACCCTCCGACTTCGTCGGAGCCACCTCCCTTGTTAAGGGAGGCACACCGGATGAAGTCCCAATTAATAAGGGGGATGTCGTGAAGCGACAGAGGGTTAAAAACGAACCCACCGACGCCATCTCCGATGACGCCACCTCCCTTGTTAAGGGAGGCACAAACTGGCAGGATGATCCCGATCTGATAGAGCGTGCAAAAGAGCATGATTTCTTATACAAGGGAAGGTATCTGCCGTATGATCCAAAGCTTAAACGATATGCAAGAGAACTCCGCAAGAACATGACTAAAGCAGAAAGGAAACTTTGGTATGATTTCCTGAAAAATTTACCCCAACGATTCATTTGTCAACATCCTATCGATCACTATATTGTTGACTTCTATTATCCAGAGTCGAAGCTTGTAATTGAAGTTGATGGTGATACTCATTTCACCGAAATGGGAAAAGAGTATGATGAAGAGAGGACCTATATCCTTGAAAGATATGGATTAAGTACGATCAGGTATACAAATAATGATATTTTAGACAAATTTTATAGTGTTTGTTGTGATATTGAGAAAACCCTTCGACTCGAACAAGTTCGATCCACTAAGGTAGGCAAACCGGGTGAAGTTCCTCTTAATAATGGGGATGCCGCACAACAAAAGGGGATTAAGTCTCCCTTAATAAGGGAGATGTCCGAAGGACAGAGGGTTAATTCTTCCTTAGCAAATGAGATTTCCGAGGAACAGGGATTTAATAACGAACCCTCCGACTCCGACTTCGTCGGAGCCACCTCCCTTGTTAAGGGAGGCACACCGGATGAAGTCCCAATTAATAAGGGGGATGTCGCGCATCGACAGGAGGTTAATTCTTCCGAAGGACAGAGGGTTAAAATAAGTAAATGGGACATCTTCTACTATGTCTATGGTATCCTTCACCATCCTAAATACCGAAAGAAATATGCCGCGAATTTGAAAAGAGAATTGCCAAGGATTCCATTTGCTCCAAATTTCTGGAAATTCGCCGAAGCGGGAAAGCAACTCGCCGAACTACATGTGAACTATGAGGAAGTTGTGGAATATCCGCTGAAGATGATTGAGACCAAGGGTGAAGAACTCGATTGGCGAGTGGAGAAGATGCGTTATAACAAAGAGAAGACTCAGATAAGATATAACGATTTCCTAACAATTGCAGGTATACCGTCCGAGACCCACGAATACTGCCTTGGCAACCGCAGCGCACTCGATTGGATAATTGACCAGTATCGTGTGAAGTCGGACAAACGTAGCGGCATCGTAAGCGATCCGAACAGAAAAGACGAACCGGATTACATCGTGAAGCTGATAAAGAAGATCATCACTGTCAGTTTGGAAACAGTGAAGATAGTGAATGAATTAGAGAAGGAAGAAATAGAATAGTACCGCAAACTGTTCTATGGATGCAGAACCGCAGTTGTTGCTGCTGAAAAGCTTGATAGAAACATGGTTTGGAATAGATATAATTTTATGCAAAGAGGTGATGCAATTTTTACTGCAAAATCGTCTGAACATTTCCCAGAACCCATGCTGTAACAGTTTTTTCGTCGGATAACCCGGATTTGACCATTATGTCAGCTTCATGTAACGATTTAATTGCTCGAAGCAATTTTTCGGTAGTTGTTCGATTGGAGGATTCGATAAATTTTTTTGCAAGAAAAGATCGTTTCCCTAATTTCTTTTTTAATTTGTCAGGACTAATTTTTGCCCATAATAGATCGCTTAGATTGATACGCATAAAAGCGAGAATTGTCGAGTAGCTTTCTCCATAGTCCAATAGCTCCATTGCAAGTTTGCTTGCGTCGGGAAAATTAAATGCTAGGAAGGAATTTGAAAATTGAAATATGTGTGCTGAACGGCTATGAGATACGACTTCTTGAACATCCTCAAATGAAATAATGTCATCCTCAGCAAAAATCGAGAGTTTGCTGATTTCCACTCTAAGAGTCATAAGCGTGACACCAGCTTGTTTGACGAGCTCTCGAGCTGCTTTTGGCACAATTTTTTTCTTTATCCGTTTTGCAAAATAATTAACCCATTGAAGCATTTCGCGGTCGTTTGGAATAGAAAGATCATAAATATTAAAAATCTGTTTTATTGTATTCCCAATTTTGCTTCGAGAGTCGGGTTTCTTTGTAGATTCAACAACCATAATTGTGGTCTCTGACCATCGGATTTCATCGATTGCCTGTATAATTTTCTTTTCTATCGATCCTTCCGGATTAAAATTTCTAAGGATAACTAATCGAGTGGTTCCCAGCATTGGATATTGAAGAATTGAATCGAGAATTGCTTTAAAATCAGGTTTATCGTTCATCCAAAACACATCGAGGTTGAAGTCCTCAAAATCCCCAATAGATTTCTTGAGACCTCTGATAATAATTTCTTTCAAATATATTGAATCACCGCAAAGGAAAAACCGATCTGGTGGGTTTTGATTGCTGAGCTTTTTATATATATCACTAAAATCTCTAGGTAACATAAAATCACTTAAAGTTGTTTAGTCGTTTAGTACTAATTGCAAAAGACGGCTTTAAACTGCCATACACTAACTTTTATACTGTTTTGCTCGGTGATTTCACAGAGAAGATGCTAATGTCAATTCTAAATTAGCTTGCCAACTTTCAATTTAAAATAATAATAAAAATCACTTCTTTTCATCTTTAATAGCTTCTCTGATAGATTCCTTAATTCCGTATTTCCTTTTGAATTTCTCGACTCTTCCCGCAGTATCGAGCATCTTTTGCTTGCCTGTGAAGAATGGATGGCAAGCAGAGCATATGTCAACTTTAATCTCAGGAACAGTAGAACCAACAAACCAGCTATTTCCACATGCGCAGGTTACTTTGGCTATGTAATATTTTGGATGAATCTTTGCTTTCATTTTATCCTCTCAAAATTATTCTTTTCTAATTTCTCTATTAAAAACCACATTATCTGCCCAGCTTTAATAAATGGTATATATAGAAAAGTCAAGTCAATTTTCTCGGAGAGGGAGGGATTTGAGCCCTCGGAGCCCTTTTAGGGGCTCAACCGCTTAGCAGGCGGTTGCCTTAAGCCGCTCGGCCACCTCTCCAGATTTCACTAAGCTTATTTAGTTTGACATTTTGTGTCAAGTTGAAATTTGACGAAAGTTTAATCGAAATCAGTTATATTTTTTTAATTATGAAATTTGCTTATGAGTTCTTTAAATTTTCTTTCTTTAAAATCTCTTACGATTCTAAAATTTTTCTAACCTCAGGTCGAACATAATGACTATCCCACTCCAAATTTTTAATTTCACCAGCAAGAAACTCGAGTCTTGATTGTGGAGAAAGAGCTTTGTTTATGAAAAGATAGAAAGAGTCCTTAACTCTGCATAAACCACCTGTAATTGCTCCCATTCGCTCGTTCCGTATGACAATACCCAATATTTCTGCTAAACGCTCGAGTTCGGCGATAATCTGCTTGCGTTTCATGATAATTTTGACATCTCCGCTAAAGGTTTAATTAAATTTTTAGCATCTTCAACTGCATTATACAACGGAAAGCCGTCGTGTGCAATTCGTTCAAGAGTTCGCTTAAGTTTATCGGTAACAAATTTTCCAGCCTTGGATGCTCCTTCGATATCTACAAACATATATCCTTTAGATGCAGCGAGAATTTCTGCTGATAGAGCATTTTCAGCATTTTCAATTGCAGCAAGTAGTTTTCTACCAGCTGTAGCACCAAAGCTCACATGATCCTCCTGATCCGAGGAAAGGGACACATTGTCGACTGATGAGGGATGAGCTAGAACTTTGTTTTCGGATGCAAGATCCGCAGCCAAATATTGGAGAAGCATAAGACCGCTTTCCGGACCAGGATCTTCTGCCAGATATGCCGGCAGTCCAGAAAGTGCAGGATTGAGCATTCTATTTAAGTGTCTTTCCGAAAGATTAGTAACCTCAGTACAAGCAAGAGCTGCAAAATCGAGCCATAATGCCAACTGTTCACCATGGAAATTGCCACCATTAATTGCTCTATTGGAATTGATGGAAATTATTGGGTTATCTGAGACTGAGCAAAGCTCTTGCTCAACAGTTCGACGTAAATCCTGGACAACATCCCAGAGTGCACCATAAATCTGAGGTGCACATCTAATTGAATAACCATCTTGTATTCTTACGTTCCTTTTTTGGTTAACAAGTTTGGAGTCCTCGAGGATTTCTCTAATTGCTTTAGCCACTTTATTCTGTCCTGGGAAAGCTTTGAGACTGTTTAATTGTTTATCGAACGGTTCGAGTGAAGAACCTGTTATTTCCATAGTCATTGCTGTTGTTGTAACTGCAGCGTTGATTAAATTTTCCAATTTTATTGTAGCAATAGTTCCTATTGCCGATAGGAATTGTGGTCCGTTTATCAGCGCTAAACCCTCTCGACCTTGGAGAACCATAGGCTCCATAAGCTCGGATTTTAATACAACGATTGCTGGAAGGATTCTATCTTGATACAGAACATTTCCATCACCTATAATTGTGAGAGCTATGTGA
>JAUXEQ010000263.1 GCA_030620455.1 bacterium
ATTAAAAAAGTAGCAGATGCCGACAAATTTAAGCTTTTAACAGTTGCTGAAGGTGAAGGACAAGCTATAGAACGCGTTTATAGCGCTATTCACAACGGTAACCCAACACCGGATCTAATAACAATCAAATATTTAGAAGCTCTTGCAAAGATTGCGGATGGAAAAAGCAGCAAGATGTTTATTCCGTACGACGCATCAGCAACACTCGGTTCACTGGCAATGGTTAAGGAAATTTTCACAGATATGAAACCAGATAAAGGTTCGGAATAATAAATTTTTAATTCTGAAAAGTATTGAAATCGTAAATTGAGCGCTTTTGTAAATTAAGAATAAAAAGTTCAAATGCTTGAAAATAATGCCAATACAGACCTAAAACAACGTTGGGAGGAAATATGACATTAAAGCTCGTAATAATCTCTTTAATAGTTGCAGGTTCAGTTTATGGTGTGTGTTTCGATGCTTTCCAAGGTGTTCAATTCGGTTCACCAATTCAGAATATCGGTGAGAACAAACCGGAAGGCATAAGCTCTGATTTCGTTGAAGGTATTGGCAAATATACGTTCAACGATAAGGTGATAAACAGAGATGCCAGAATAATTTTCTATTTCAGTACTGAGGATATGTCAGTTATTGGGAGTGAAGTTGAAATAATTGCAACACCGATTAATTTCCGTGAAATATTTTGGGAGATTTATAACAAATATCTTAAACCGTATAAAGAACACTTTGACCAAACAATGGAATATTCTGAATTTGTACCGGATGGAAAGCTTGACACCGGAGCTGAAATTGCGCAAGGTCTCCTCGAATGGGAAATCCAGATTTTGGATCGATGCAATGGAGAAATAACATTACAAGCTATGGCATTCGATGAAACAAAAGTTTTGATTAAGCTTTTAAATTTATCCGAGGAATATATCGAGCTTATGTGGGAGAATATCGAGAAGCAAATGGAAAGTGAAGAAAATACGCAAGGTGTTGATTTCCCAAATTCTGAATGAAAATCGATGCTACTATAAGATCGATTCAGTTGTAATTTTTGCGTTATTATCTATTCGTTAATCTTGGTTTATAGTTTAAAATTTTCTATATTAATTTAGAATTCTTTTTATAGAATAAACTTATTTAAGAGATCATTTCGGTTAAGCTAATAATAAAATTTATTTAATAAAATTATTTCAAAAAGGAGTTTCAAATATGAACGTTATATATAAAGTATTACCATTGTTAATTGTTCTTTTTTCTTTTGGATTTTCTGGGGAGCTCAGTAAAATCACTGAATCAGACAATGCAGTATATGGCGATGGACGATGGCTTAAAGTAATTACTCCCTCAAAAAACGAAGAGATAAAAGAAAAATTGTCGATCAAACTCGATGTTTCTCCAATGGCAGATTCAATTCTGTTTGTTTTTTTCCAATATCCACCTGTAAAAGATACAATCGCACCATTCGAGGTTACCTACGATGTTTCCTATCTATCTTCAGGCAATTATAAAACTCGAGTCCTGGCATACTGGGATACTGTTGTTCTAAAATTGGAAGTGCCATTTATAATTGTAACAGTTTACGGTGAAAAGGGAGCTTTGGTTCTCAATGGAGACACAATCCCAGAGCATAAAATAACTCGTAACTCAAAGGATCAAGTTATAGGCTTATATTTTAATGACCTTGGCTTAAACGATCCCAAATGCCTGTTTGGACTCGAGCATAATTGTGAAGTCCTAGAAACCTTGATTCTTGAATATAACTATTTATTAACCATAGACCTATCTCCGCTGAAAAAATGCAGGGAATTGAAATATCTGACAATTTTCTCCAATCAACTGGAAGAAATTAATCTGTCTCCACTTTCGTCATGCAAAAAACTGGAATACTTGAATCTCATGCAGAATCACATATCGGAGATAAAAATCTCTGCATTAAAATCTTGTAAAAAGCTCAGGGAAATTAACTTAGATATGAATAATATTTCAACTTTCAAAATTAAAGCTCTAAAGAAGTTAGATTCCCTTGAAAAAATAACTCTAATCGGGAATCCCCTAAATGAGGAAAACTGCAAGGAAATCTGTACATTTATCCGCGAAAAACCTAAGGTTGAAATCCTGAGTCGGTGTAAATGCGAGGAAGAAACCGATTAGAGCAATATACTCCTCAGTTTTTACTCTTTTCATGCTTCATTTTACTTAAGAGCCTTATCTGGTATTACTTTGGAGAATGTGTTGTATTTGCGGCGAAGTTTTTTAATACGCTTTTCTAATCTTCTCGTGGGGTTTTTGGGATTCCATTTCGTCGGTGCTGGAAGAATCGATGCCAAAGCACAGGATTGTTTAACGGTAAGCTTCGAAGCCGTAATGCCATAATGATACATTGCTGCACTCTGGATACCATACACATAAGGTCCCCACTCGACAACGTTAAGGTATAACTCAAGTATGCGTCGTTTGGATAAATTATGTTCGATAACAATAGCTATAACTATTTCCTGTATTTTCCTTACTGGGTTTCGTGATGGAGAAAGGAAAAGATTGCGTGCAAGTTGCATAGTTATTGTGGAACCCCCACGATAAACTTCTTTTCGCTCCCAGTTCTGTTCCATCGATAATCTGAACTCCGCCCAATCAACTCCACAGTGGCTGAAAAATGCAACATCTTCTGAGAGTAATACTGCACGAATAAGACAATTGGAAATCTGCTCGATTGGTACATAAGTTAGAACAATATCCACATCGTCATTGTGAATCATCATATTGGTAACTTTAGGATTATTATGAGCATACCATTCGATATTTCGGACCTGAAAAATCGTGTATGTAATCAATCCTATTAGGATGAGAACAAGAATAAGGATAATTGTAGCAAAAATTTTCGCAATCTTCTTAATTAACATTTTCGTAATTAGTGTAGCTAAGGAAAGATATGGTAATTATTTTTTCCCAGTTTTTTTATTAGGTTTAGGTTTTTTGCTCCGTTTTTTTTCCGGTTCTGGAATA
>JAUXEQ010000033.1 GCA_030620455.1 bacterium
ATTGCCAGATTTTCCAATGGGTGTAATTTTAATTCGTAAAGAGCATGAATGGCTAAATAAAATTTCAATTAATATGAAGTTGCTTCATTTAATTAGTAGCGATGGTGGATATTTGGATATAAAAAAGCTTAAGGTTTGATGGTGGTGAAGCTGTTTTCAATAAGAAAAAATCAGAAATAAACACATGAATTTGTATTTATGAGTTATGCTCGAATTCTAATTTTTACGATTTCTCAGATAATTCAAAATATGTCTTAACGCATCTTTCCTATTCGCAATCGCAATCGTGTGTTACTTTACAAAACGGATGCCATTTAATATAATCACATACATGAGCACAAGCAGCTGAATCTAAATCGTTGTTTTCAAGATAAATATTCTGTATGGTTGTAACACCCCAAATAGGCAGAAAGTCTATTGTCTTTAGATTGTTGTTTTTCAAATTAATAGTAGGCAAATTCGGGCAATTTGATAGAGGAGAAATATCGATCGAGTCGAGCTCATTATAGCTGAGATCCAGTATTCTTATGGTATTGTTGATTAAAAGTTCCACAGATTTCAATTTATTGTTGTTTAAATTGATTGTCGTTAATTCTTCGCTAATTGTTAAAGGTGTAAGGTCTATTTCGGTTAAACTGTTGTTACTTAGATCAAGATGCTCAAACTTAGAGGAGAGCGAGAGAGGAGAAAGATCTATGGTTGATAGTGCATTTTCTTGGAGATAAATGTAACGAAGCTTATCAGAAGATGAAAGGGGTGAGAGGTCTATTGATGTAAGATTGTTATCTGAAACCGTGAGTCCATAGAAGCTTGTACATGCTGAGAGAGGAGTTAAGTCTAACGAAGTTAGATTGTTATTTCCAAGACCAAGACCTCTGAGATATGTTATAAACGGAAGTTTTACTAAAGTAAGTTTATTATTTGAGCACAAATAATATTTTAAGTTCGGGCAAGAGGAAAGAGGTGTAAAATCTATTTCAGTTAAGTTATTATTTTTTAAGTAAAGATATTTTAAAGCAGTACAGTGCGAAAGAGGAGAAAGATCTAATTCTGTTAATTTGTTCTCCTGCAAGTCAAGAACCCATAAAGATGAACTCGATGAAAAGGCTGAAAGGTCTAATTGTGTTAAGTTGTTTTTATCTATATAAAAGCGTTCTAGGAAAGGCCAATACGAAAGTGGAGAAAGTCGAATCGAGTCGAGTTTATTATCTTGAAGATAAAGATATTTAATACGTGAACATGTTGAAATAGGTGAAAGGTCTAATAATAAAAGTTGATCCTCTGATAAATTCAGAGAATACAGCACTCTGAAAGCGGAAAGAGGTGATAAGTCAAGGGAAGGGAAATAGTTTTTATGTAAATCTAGAAATTTCAAAGTATTTTTTAGCGGTTCAATTCCAGAAAGGTAATTATGACCCCATAATAACATCTCTTCTAAATCGAGCCCGGTTACAACTCCTCCATTACGACTTATTCTATCTCTTGGAATAGTATCAGTACCACCGTTTAATATTACCAGTCCTTGGTCAATATGCAGCACGAATACAGTAATATTTTGACTTATTTCTTTATTACGCCAAGTTGCAATGGCTTCAAAAGTATGAAAACCCGTTTCATATTGCGAAACATTAATATTAATCTCGAAGGGATATGAATAATCCCTGGAATAATGAGAGTTCATCGGTACTATAATAGATTCAGGATAGAAACTAACATCGAATTTTATTGTAAAAGTGCCACAAACAGTATCGCTATCTTTGGGATCTGTTATTTCAAACCAAATAGAATCCGACACTTTTAGATAAACAGTAATTTCCTTCTCAAAAGTGTATTCTCCCCAATTCGCAATAATTCTAAGTGGATACAGCCCAGAAGGATAATCGTAAACATCGAACTTTATATAATAATAATCACTACCATCATATTCCTTAACAATAGGACGTAATGAGTCAAAATAAAATGTAACATAATCAGGTTGAGAGGAAACCCTCGCTTTGATTTTGAGTCTACCCCTTATTGTGTCTCCATTTACTGTATCTCCATCTTGTGGGTAATAAAAATTTATCGAAGGAGTTGATAAATATTCTATAAAAAATGATACTTCTCTGCTTAGACTTGTCTCACCCCAATGTGCGATAGCATTTGCAGTATAATTTTCTGAATGATAATAACGCAGAATACAAAAAGTTGTATCATACGGTTCTATGCTATCAATTATAGGTGAAAATGTATCAAACAGAAATTCTACGTAATCTGGCATAGGGTCTGGATTGACCTTGATACGCAATAGACCCTGAATTGTGTCACCCTCCTTAGGTTGTGTTATGAAAAGAGAGTATTCATCTTTCGAGCACCCAAAGAATATTGCAAAACACAACCAAATTAGAAAAACTACAACGATAAACTTATTCCTCATCTCGCACTCCTATTAAATCTCCCAACTTAAAAATTTATGATCCCCAACTCTTAAAGTCTATAACTATTATATAGCTAAATTCAATATATATTCAAGTGAAAAAATCGATAAACAATTACAGAAAATTTTTAGCCTGAAAAGAATTACTTTAAAAATCCAATAACTCTTTATAAAATGCATTGACATGAACAATGTTGTGGATTGTTTGGAGTATTCATCCTAAATAGGAATTTTTTCAAAAGCTGGTAATCTAACTGCAAAGCAAAGGATATAATACGTGTTCTCAAGTAAGGACAATCGGATTATAAGTACATTAGAACGAAACTTCTTTAAGTACTTCATATTATTGGTAGTATTCATTTCTATCTTTATAACTCTCCAGTTCCCGGTCTTCTTTCGTCTGGATGATGCAACTTTCCTTTATTGGTCTCGATTGCACAGCAACCCACTAGATTCATTTCAAAACTCCAAAGCCTCTTTATTTGGAACATTCAGACCTATGCAAAACTTAATTTGGTGGGTGATGTATAGAGTATTTGGGCTTAATTCTTTTTTATATCAGTTATTTACAACATTACTCTATGGGCTTTCATTTGTTTTTCTATTTAAATTTGTTGAAAAAGCATTCACAAGAAAAATAGCTATTTTAACGGTAATTCTTTACTTTATGCTGTTTTTAAAATTGACTTATATAATTTTCTGGTTCTCGGACCTTACATTTATATTAGAAATCTTCCTAATTAATCTATCCCTCTATTTCTTGATAACTGCAATAAATAAGCATAGTAAAAATTACGTTTGGGGTATTTTATGCTATATTTTTGCATCTTTATCGAAAGAACCTGCTATAATAATTATTCCCGTAGCCTCGCTATATTATGTCATTGCGCAGTGGAAAGTAATCAATAATAGGATAAAAAGCCTGATTATTACAGGCTCACTTTTAATCGTCGGTGTAATATGGACTTTTTTTAATCCATCGATTAAACAAAGAGCTGTATCAACAAATATTCTAAGCATTTCAAGCTTTTTAAAAATTGCCACTGAGAAATTCAATTTTTATTCAGGACATTTATTTTCCGGTTTAGGTATCCTGATCTTATTCTTTGCATTCTATATACTCCTTAAACAATTCATCATCCCAAAACGCCTTAAAAACGGACTGAGAATCTTATTATCTGCTACAATAAGTATCGCCATTTCATTGGTATTAATACAGTTTCCGGTAATTGCTCTGATTGCATTATTCCTTTCATTCATTCCGTTTGTAATTCTTAGGCATCGAGAAGCAATTGGAGCGATATGGTTTACAATCTGTTTAATCGGTCTTATTGGCATAAGATATAATGTTCAAGCATACTTATTGGAGGCATCGCTTGGTCTTACAATTTTCCTTGCATATGCAGTAAGCATTTTCCTTTCAGATATTAGCCAATTATATTCGAGAACATCGATTGCTATTAAGAGGATAGTTGTTGTTTTATGTATAATTTTATTATGTTTCGCCTTGGTTGCATTTTCAAGGATCGCATACAACAAGTATAAAATTTTGCAAATTACTACTAACACAAGACAGAACTTTAAGGATGTATTTACATTTATAATAGATAACATTACAGAAGAAGAAATCAGAATTGTTTCTATAGAATGGGAAGATATGGGAACTAAAGAAAAGTACATTGTAAAATTACCCGATAACCAAAAAGCAAGCATTAGAAAGACAATGCGCGCGGAAGATATTAGAAGATTTTTATATGTAATGAACAGACAGGATATCAAGATTTATGACTTTCAGGATTTCTCGCAGAACAAATCAAAGGGAAATTACTACATCTGGGTTTTAAGTAATATTGAAAACGACTTCCTGATAAAACAAAACCTAAACCTAACGCCAATTTTCTCAGCAAAGAGAGGTAATGAAGAAAGCATCCTATACCGAATAAAAGAGTCTTAATCAAGGACGAAATATTAACACTTTTTCGTTGAATAAATTTTGCATTGTTGTTTTATTAATAGTATAATTTTTTCAAGGAGCGTAATGAAAACCCTTATCATTTATAAATCCATCCATCATGGCAACACAGAGAAAATAGCTAAAGCTATTGCGGATACATTTAATGCAACAATTAAAAAACCATCCGAAGTTGGACATTCCGATATTCAAGATTACGACCTAATAGGCTTCGGATCAGGAATATATTTTAGCAAGCACCACAAAAGAATACTGGAATTGGTTGAACTTCTTCCAGACAATATGAAGAAAAAGGCTTTCTTATTCTCAACCCATGGCGTTTCCAGAAAAGCAGGAAAAAAATGTCACAAAGCCTTAATGCAACTTTTACGAGACAAAGGATTCAAAGTTGTCGGAGAATTCAATTGTCGAGGTTACGACTCGTATGGTCCATTGAAACTTATCGGTGGAATTTCAAAGAATCATCCCGACAGACAGGATTTAGAAGACGCGAAAAGATTTGCAGAGGAATTAGCAAAGGATTATGAGTGATAATATATTAATTATCTTCCCTCTATATCGAGAATTTCTTGAGCCTTTGACATAAATGATAATCAAAATGAAGAATTACAAAGCAGAATCTCTTCCCACGCTAACTACAATAACTCCAACATTATGCGCCCTTATGGGAATCGAACCACCCTCAATATCAACTAAACAAACCTTAAACAAAATTATCAGTATCGCCAAGGAAAGACTCTCAAGCTCAAACTTAGAAAAAACTTTAATCTATGCACCAGACGCTATAGGAGCGGCTTTCCTGGACGACCATGATGAATTAGCGAAAAAAATTAAAAAAATAGCGCCCTATAAAATCGAAGTTTGCTCTGTTTTTCCACCAAAAACTCCAATTTGTTTCGCCTCTATGTTTACCGGTGCACAACCTGATGTGCACGGGATTACAGCTTATGAACGTCCTGTTCTTGAATGCGAAACTATTTTCGATGTGCTAATTCACACGAGGAAAAAAGTCGCAATTGTAGCGGTTAAGGACTCATCGATCGATTTGATATTCAAGGGTCGAGAAATGGACTATTATTCCGAATATTATGATCCTCAGGTGACCGTTCGAGCAATTGAACTAATTAAGTCAGATATCTATTATTTTATTGTCGTTTATAATCAGGAATACGATGACATGCTTCATAAGACTACACCTTCAAGCCCACAATGTATTAATGCAACGAAGCATTACATTGAAAGTTTCGAGCTATTAAAACAGGCGATAGACAACTATTGGCAGAAATATAATCGGATGATTGCATTTACACCTGATCATGGAGCGCATATTGATCCTGAAACTGGCAAAGGAACCCATGGGTTAAACATTCCGCAGGATATGCGTGTATATCATTTTTTTGATTTCAGTAGGGGTTTCAATAAATGAATCGAGTAAAAATGTTTACAATCGAGTAAAAATCCATATATTTTGATTTGTCTAATACTGTGAAAACGAACAACTTTCAAATGTTGAGTAACGTAAATAATATTGAAATGTCAAAGCAAAAAGGTTGACTATTTGTTTAATATGGAATTAAGTGAAATACATAAATTATGAAATAGGAAGGAATGCAGAATGAACAATCCAGTTGGCGACCAATATCAACAGGAAACCAAATATATCCGAGATAAAATTCCTACCAACAAACTAGATTGGTCAACCAAACAGGATATTTACAAACATTACCCAAAAGCCAAAAAGATCGATCTTCCGTCAAAAGAACCAAGAAAAACTTTAGCACTCGATGAAGTAATCAGATCACGAAAGAGCATTCGAAGATTTTCCAATGAGCCAATTAGTCTAACCGACCTTTCATACTTGCTGTGGGCATGTTCGGGAACCGAACGTTTCGAGCGTAACTTCCAGTTTAGAACCGTTCCATCCGCTGGCGGACTATATCCCATCGAAACATATATTGTTGTTAATAATGTCGCAAAATTGAATTCCGGACTGTATCATTATAGTATTGAGAATCACTTGTTAGAGGAACTTTCTGTCGGAGATTTTGGCGAAAGAATTGCTGAAGCAGCACTTGGACAGAAAATGTGTATGACTGCAGCTGTAACATTCATTTGGACTGCTATTTTCCAGAGATCTAAGTGGAAATATCTTCAGCGTGCATACAGGTATATCTATCTTGATGCAGGACATATAGGTGCACATATTTCTCTTTCGGCGGTTTCGTTAGGTCTCGGGTCGTGTCAGATTTCGGCATTCTACGATGAAGAAGTAAATGAGATAGTTGGTGTTGATGGAATTCAAGAGAGCACTGTTTATATGTCGGTTGTCGGGAAACCCGCTAAAATAGACTAAACTGTGAACTATAAATAAATTTTTGAATTTAAATTTTTTCATTTTTCCTATTGCTAAACGATTCGGAAAGATCCTTGTATTGTTTATTAACTATAATTGATATATTACTCTATTGTTTGTTATAAATAAAAAGGGAGGATAAATGGATAACGATGAAAAAGCTTATAGAAGAGCAAGAGCAAGAATTAGGGAGATTAAGAGTTTTTTCTCAAGTTTGATTACTTATTTGGTTGTCAATGCAGTTCTCATTCTCATCAACTATTTAACTTCCCCAGATCGATACTGGTTTTATTGGGTAGCTACAATATGGGGAGTTTTTATTGTAGTAAAGGCATTCAAAGTCTTTGTTTTCGGAGGTCTATTTGGTCGTAAATGGGAGCAACGTCAGATCGATAAATATATGGAAAAGAATCGAAGTAACTTCAATCAGAATGATACCATTGACTAAGCATCGCTTTATTAATTATAAATAATAATATCAACTATGAAAGGGCATCATGACAGAAGAGGAACTATATAAACGAGCCAGAAACAGGATGGAGGAAATCAAGGGATTTTACATTCATCTTTTCGTTTATATTGTTGTAAACATAGGTCTTTTTTTAATTAACTATCTTAGCTATCCGGAATACTGGTGGTTCGTTTGGCCATTGCTTGGATGGGGAATTGGGTTAGTGGCTCATGGCCTCTCGATTTTTGTGTTTCACGGTTTTCTAGGGCACGAATGGGAAGAAAGTCAAATAAAGAAATATATCGAGCGAGATAAACGAAGGCAAAAATCCTGAATACGGTAAACTCAAATTAATTAATTGTTGTCATCAATATTTTTGTGAGTTATAATACGATTCGAAGCTTTTTCATATTGTAATACTTTTTGACGAATAATTTTGTAATTTACAATAACGAAGGCAAAAATGAACGATTATAAAAAGCTTATAATAGAGAACTTAAACAACCCGGATGAACTTGAGAATCTTTACCAAGAGGATCCGGAAAGCTTCACATCGGCTTTCCCAGAAATATATACCGAGAACCCGGATTCGCTTGTTTTGCAGGCATGGTTTCATCGCTTAAATTATATGCAAGAATCGGAACCAAAGCCTACCGAAGAAAGAATAGCAATATCAATACCAAAGCCAAGATTAATAAATTGGGAACTATACATGGCTCTAATTCTTATAATAATAAATGGCACTTTCGGTCGTCTGTCGCACTTGATACCCTCGGTTGCAACCAATATTGTTACAAACAACTTTCCATTAATATTGATTTTTTCGATCATCGTAATGTTCACATTCAAAATCCAAATTAGCCGGAAAAACATTCTGATAACTGTTTTAATCTTCGTTCTATCTGCAATTTTTGTTAATATATTTCTTCAAAACGTCGATAAATCACAGACTGAAGCACTCTCATACATACATCTACCTATCATGCTTTGGGCTTGGGCTGGATTTGTGTATATGGGTTTTAAAATCAAGGATACAAAGCGTGTGATGGATTTTTTCAGCTTTAATGGTCAATTACTAATATATATGGCAATCTTTTTCATATGCATGGGGATTCTATTTTCACTCACCAAAGTTTTGTTTAATACAATAGGTATCAAAGTGTCAAATGTTTTCGAAGATTTTTTTTCATATTTCTTTTTCAGTGGACCTCTACTATCGATTTATTTGCTTCAAAGAAGCAAAAAGAAACTTGGAAATCTCATTCCGTCGATGGCCAAAATTTTCAGTATTTTAGTTCTTTTTGTGCTTGTTTTATTATCTTTAACGATACTGATTACAGATGCGAGTCCATATTTCGATCGTTCTTTCCTCGTTGCATTTAACTTCCTATTGGTATCGGTTATGGCGCTGATAATTTTCAGCATAACCCAACAAGTCGACACAGATTCTAAAACTTTTTCCGATTATGTAAATATAGCATTGATCGGCATAACTATTATTCTAGATCTTTACGCTCTCTCAGCAATTCTGTATAGAACATTCACAATCGAACTAACACCAAACCGTTTTACTGTAATCGGAATGAACCTTATTATTCTTGCAAATCTTTTAGCTATTGCTATTCAATATTGGAAATATCTGAAATCCAAAGCGAGCATTAACTCTGTTAAGGATTGCATAACAAAATTCTATCCCGTCTATTTTATCTGGGCAGGTTTTGTGGCATTCTTGTTGCCATTTATATTCGGATTTAAATAGGATGTTATTGCTTTAAAGGAGGCATTACTACTTACAGCAATAATAGTGATTTTAGAATATTTTAGAGACTTAAATGAAATTTAGCTATCGAGCTGAATGCACTCGCTCTGCGAATTCACTTAGCTTATCCAATTTCCCTTCTTCTTCAAAATAGTTACCAACCACAACGACATCAGCATATTTAGCGTAATTTGCACTCAGCTCCGGTGATCGAATACCTCCTCCAACAATTAACGTCAAATCGACATTCTCTCGGACAGATTTGATTATTTTTAATGGCACAGCTTTTTTTGCACCGCTCCCAGCATCTAAATACAACGCTCTCATACCCATAAATTGTGCAGCAAGTCCGTGTGCGACAGCAAGTTCTGGTTTGTCTCGCGGAAGAGGTGGTGTAGTTGAAAAGAATCCCACAGAAGTTGTAATGCCCGATTCGAATAATAAATATCCTGTTGGTATGGTTGGAATACCTAACGATTTGACATCGGATGCTGCAAGAACCTGCTCCTCGATAAGCCAGCGTGGATTTCGTGATGAGAGAAAAGTTAAGAAAAGCATGGCATCAGATAATGAACATAATTGGGTTTTTCCACCAGGGAAAAGTATAATTGGTATTTCGCTGTTAGCTTTAAATATCCGAATAACATCTTCTACAGGTGATCGGAGTAATATGCTCGAGCCTACAAGTATTGCATCTACGCCCAGACTCTGCGCGGTCTCGGATAGTAAATGTAAGCTTGACTCTTTAATTTTATCCGGATCTACTAGCAACCAGAACTGAGGTGCAAAGCGTTTATATCCGAATGTCGAAACAAGTCTTGAAATTAGTTTATTATCATTATTCTCAATCATAGGCTAATAAATTAATCTTCATTTGTTCATAGACAATTACTATTTAGATTTAATTATCGTGACATGCAGTTTTTTAATTCATCTAACTCTTAGAATCTGGTGAACTTGATATTCTGTTCCTCAAATGTAAGATATGTCCTTTCTTATTGGAATAGTGAGATGATATCAAAATAATATATAGATATTTTAGCAAATGATTTTCCTTACAATCACGCTTTACGAGCAACCACTTTCAATAGCGAGACTATAACAATAAGATATGCAAGCACTCTAATAATTATTAGAGGTGTCACAAGCTGTTCACCAAGCCCTAGGATATTTAAAATATGAGATACGCCAAAAAGACCAAAGGCTATGCCTATGTATATAGGTACGTGATCTCCATGTTTCCGAGTACCCCAAATACCCAGAATCAAAATTACTATACAGAGAACTATATCAACTAATAATATCGGATTCCATACAAAATTCATCTTATTTCACCTCCAGTTGTGTTTTATTTGTTCGTCTGAGTTAAGAGCAGACTACAATCTGTAAATAGATATATTAAAAATAATATTTTTATGGATTACTATTGAAATTAATAATTTGAGAAATGAACTACAATTGATTTTTATTACATTCCACGAAAATAATAAATTCAAGGATCGACTCGTTCAATTTGGTTTTTGTTTGGGAATTGAGGATTTTATTTTATATTTTTTGTTTGTTGAGA
>JAUXEQ010000242.1 GCA_030620455.1 bacterium
TCGACAACTTTTAAATAGTATATTCACAATATTAGGTTTATTTATTCTATTAATAATTTTTAAATATTAAGCAAATTATTAATTCTAATCTATATAATTAACACTAAGGAGGATAAATGCTTAAATCGGAAAATTCAAGAATATTAGTTATAAATCCAGGTTCTACAAGCACAAAATTAGCTGTTTTTGATAATGAGGAAATGGTTCTATCCAAAACGCTTAGACATGACGAAAAAGAGCTTGCACCTTATCCTGACATTCCCAGCCAGTATAGTTTCAGAGAGAAGGTTATTATTAATTCATTACAAGATGCGGGAATTGAACTTAACTCAATTAATGCAGTAGTTGGACGAGGAGGCTTACTTTATCCACTTGAAGGTGGCACATACGAAGTAAACGAAATAATGTTAGAGCATCTGAGAAAAGGAGTTCAAGGACAGCATGCATCAAATTTAGGTGGTCTTCTTGCACAGGCTATTGCAAACGATATCGGTAATATTCCAGCTTTTATTGTCGATCCTGTTGTTGTGGATGAGATGCTTCCTGAAGCTAAATTGTCTGGGCATCCGTTAATTGCACGACGATCGATATTTCATGCTCTAAACCAGAAAGCCGTTGCCAGGAAAGCATCCGTTAAACTTGGTAAATCATACAAAGATGTTAATCTAATTGTTGCTCATATGGGTGGTGGGATTTCTATTGGAGCGCATAGAAAAGGAAGAGTGATCGAAGTTAATAATGCGCTTCATGGCGACGGTCCATTCTCCCCCGAAAGAAGCGGAGGATTACCTGTAGGTGATCTTGTTAAACTGTGTTACTCCGGTAAATATTCCCAAAAAGATGTAATGACAATGCTTCGTGGTAAAGGTGGTATGATGGCGTATCTCCAAACAAACGATATGCTTAAGGTTATTGAAAGAATTAACAACAATGATAAGGACGCTAAACTTGTTTTTGACGCTATGGCTTTTCAGGTTGCCAAACAAATTGGACTGCTTGCAGCTGTACTTAAGGGAAATGTAGATGCAATTGTTCTCTCAGGTGGTTTAGGATATAGCGAAAAATTCGTTAAGGCAATCGGTCAATATGTAGATTGGATTGCACAGGTACTTGTATTCCCTGGCGAAGAGGAAATGGAAGCTCTTGCTGCTGGTGCTCTTAGAGTCATTAGAGGAGAAGAAAAGGCTAAGGTCTATAAACCTAAAATTCAATAAAAATTATTACTTTAAAAAAAATTTCACACATAAAATACTTAGACATATCCAGTCTCAATCGGAGTTAATAGGCTTTATTATTCAATAAATCAAGTCTATTGAAAACTATGTGATTTGTTAAGGCAGAATCTACGTTGTAGATATGTTATTCCAATAGCAGCAGCATCGGTTGCGTCGAAGGATAAATCAGGTGGGGTATCGAGAATCTGCCTAACCATATACGCAACTTGATCTTTTTTAGCATTCCCATGTCCTGTAAGTGCCATTTTTACCTCTGCAGGTGTTATCTCCTCAACATCTATTCCCATTAACGTAGCTGCAAGAGTGATAACTCCCTTTGCTTCACCCAATCTTATCAAAGTCTTAACGTTCTTTCCATAAAAAGGACTTTCCACGACAAGCAGTTGTGGTGAATATTTCAGAATCAATTTTAAAACCTCACCGAAAAGTTTTACTAATCCTTTAGATGAAGTTTCCTTTTTAACTTTTAATGCGCCACCGTCAATAAATTCTTGAGCTCTTTCATCCCCTTCAAGAATACAAAATCCAATGATCCTAGTTCCCGGGTCGATTGCTAAAATTCGCACCTAATTCCTCCCATGCAATAGAAATCACCATTTTTTGCGTTACAAAGAGAAATCTACCTTTGACAGTATAGCATTAATACCTAAGTTATTATGTAATGAAAGGATTAATAACAAAAAAGAATTTTGAACTGGGTTTTTTTCTCGGAGTAGTCTCAATTTTTTCACAAACGATCTTGATAAGAGAACTATTCGCTGTTTATGGTTTTACGGAACTGCTTTTAGTTATACTGCTTTTTCTATGGCTTATTTGGGGTGCTCTTGGTAGCTTGCTCCGTAGAAATATCAATACTACAAGAGCACTTTCGATTTTTATTATATTATCTTCATTTGTCCCTGTTTTCGTTAAAATAACTGCAATTCCTCTTAGACCTTTCTTTGGGTTGGTAGTTCCGATATGGCGACTATCGATAGCTGGAGCAATATGTTCCTTTCCATGTTTTTTCGGAGGTATGACATTCGCAGCTCTATCGTCGGATTCCGATGCCGATAAGATTTATGCATCTGAGGGATTAGGAGCTTTCTTTGGTGGAATATTAACAATTTTAACATTAAAGATTATCCCACAACTTTGGATATTTGCAATATTAGCCATGATATTAGCTGCATTGTTTGCAGTCTATAAAGAGAGAAAAAATGCTATCTTCACTTTGTCTGTGATATGTATAGCTGCTCTATCAAATCTTATCACTCCTCAAATTAATTCAGCTTTGTGGAAAGGATTCCACGTTAGCGAGATAGAGTCTAATTACGGCAGAATAAATGTTTTGCAGAGAGAAGATGAATCAACGATCTATGAAAATGGTCGATTAATTACTTCTTCTGGGGACACACTTATGATGGAACAGATTATCCATCCAATTGTCTGGGCTCACAAAAATCCTGAAAAAATACTCCTAATCGGTGGAATATATAAGGGTGGAATTAAAGACCTAATTAAACATAATCCGCAAAAAATCGTTGCTCCATACTCAGATCGAGTTCTAATGAGAACAGCGATAGCTTCGATACCTTCAGTCAGACACTCTATAAAAGCTTCGAATTTAGAATTAATAAACATCGATCCAGTAATTCTACCTTTTAAGATGCAGGACATATTTGATGTAGTAATCGTATCACCTGAGATTCCCTCGATGGGTGCTGATAATCGTTTCTGGACTTTGGAATTTTTTAACTCCCTAAAAAATTTAGTCAAATCTGAGGGAATCATCGGAGTTGCTTTACCGGTTGGAATGAACTTTTTGTCTGAGTATCAAAAGGAGTTAGTTAGCTCCATATGGTTCACATTCAAATATGTCTATCCGAATACGGAAATATACTTTCCAGAAGGAAATATTCTTCTAATCGCAAACCCAAATAGGAAAGTAAATTTTCTATCAAGATTAGCTTCAGACTCATTAACTCCAATTGAAACAGCAACGATTCCAGTGGAATATTTACCAATTATGTTCCA
>JAUXEQ010000042.1 GCA_030620455.1 bacterium
CGATCCCCATGGATTCAAAAATCTCCGGCGGAGGGATTTGAACCCCCAACCTAGTGGTTAACAGCCACTCGCTCCACCTGTTGAGCTACGCCGGATTGAAGTCGATATTAAATATCACCAATTCAGAATGTCAAGATATTTTCCAAATAGCGAAAATCCGAAATTTCAGTGTAATTTTATTGATTTTTTACAAGTTTCTCAACGCAATTTTATCATATTTACCATCTAATCATAACGCTACCCCACGTAAATCCCGCTCCAAACGCAACCATAACAACGTTCTGACCGCGCTTAATTCGTCCATCTCGGACCGCCAAATCAAATGCAAGAGGGATTGAAGCTGCAGACGTATTTCCGTGTTTGTCGATCGAAACTACCACTTGATCTAGAGGTAACTTTAATCGTCGGGCTAAAAAATCAATGATTCGAATATTGGCTTGATGTGGAATCAGCCAGTCTAGTTCTTCCTTACTGACACCGGATAATTCTAGAGCTTTTAATGCTGCCTCCTCCATCTGACGAACAGCATGCTTAAAAACCTCGTTTCCACGCATGAGAATAGTACTCATATGATGATCAACGCTGTAGTGTGATGCCGGTCTGGAACTTCCTCCTGCTGGCTGATACAATAATCCCCCTAAACTTCCATCTGATGCGGTGTAAGTTGCTAGGATACCAGATTTATCGTCTTCGCTTGGACCGAGAATCGCAGCACCTGCCCCGTCACCGAACAAGAAACATGAAGATCGATCGGTCCAGTCTGTAACCTTTGTCAGTTCTTCAACACCCACAACAAGAACAAATTTTGCATTATTGCTTCTGATTAAAGCATCCGCTTGAGCAACTCCATAAATAAACCCAGTACAACCCGCAGATAAATCGAATGCAGTAATTTTTCGCGCACCAAGTTTGTCCTGAAGAATGCATGCTGTGGATGGAAAAGAATGATCTGGTGTTACCGAAGCTACTAAAATTGCATCCAATTGATCAGCAGATATTCCCGCCATTTCCATTGCTTTTTCTGCAGCTTCCTTTGCAAGTACCGAGCTTGGAGTATCTTTATCCGATATATGCCGTTCGACAACTCCGCTTCTTGTCCTAATCCATTCATCGGATGTGTCGATAATCTTCTCTATATCCTGATTAGTTAATATACCATCAGGAATTGCTGCTCCGGTTCCCAATATTTTTGATTGCATCTTTACAAGCCTCCAGATTTTTCGCTGCTTCTTTTAATACTTCTGGTAAATGAACAAGACCCATATTATAACCAACAATTATGGCATTTTTTACTGCTTTGGATGAACTTGAACCATGTCCTATTACCACGTTACCATTAATCCCTAACAATGGCGCACCGCCATACTCAGCGTAATTAAAATCACTTATTGTTCTCTTAACTGCAGGATACATAAATAACCCACCTATCAAAGATAACATAGAAAATCTTCGTCCAACGCGAAAGAGCTTTTTAACCAATGAGAAAATTCCCTCAGTGTACTTAAGAAGAATATTACCAATAAAACCATCACAGACCAAAACATCAGCGGTTCCTTCCAAAATATCTCTACCTTCCACATTGCCAATGAAATTAAGCTTAAGATCAGATGAAATCTCCATAAGAATTTTATATGCTCCTTTAACTGCGGCATTTCCTTTCGACTTTTCCTCACCGATTGAAATAAGTCCAACCTTTGGATTTTCAACACCCATCATAACTTGAGCGAATTTAGAGCCAAGCATAGCAAAATTAACTAAGTGTTCCGGTTTACAATCAACATTAGCGCCTACATCGAGCACAGCCATAACGTGTTGTGCTGTCGTTGGAAAAATCGTTAATATCGGAGTTCTTTTTATTCCCTGAAGAGTTCCTAACCTGAGGAGTGAGGCTGCAGTGACTGCTCCGGTGTGCCCTATGCTAACGAAAGCATCTGCTTTCCCAGCTTTAACAAGTTCTATCCCTTGAACAATTGAATTCTTTTCATCCTTCGCAGCCTGAATAGCTGTGCATTGCATATCTACAACACCTTCAGCATGAAAAATACTTAAACGTGGAATTCTTGGATATGATTTTTTCAAATATTTTTCAATCTCGGGTTTTCTGCCAACTAATGTGATATTCAGAGAATTTATTTCTGAAAGAGCCCCTATTGCAGCATCCACATTATTCTTTATTCCGTTTTCGCCACCAGCGGCATCCAAAGCCACAACAACTTTCTGTTCCGATTTTTTCAAATCTTTAATTCGTTTTGCAGCCCAAATGGATTTATAATAACTTACTAAGGACGTTCTATTTCTCCTTTTCTTTTATTTTCAAAATAGGTCGTCGGTTGTAATAACCGCAGTGTGAACAAACGAAATGTGGTAATTTCGGTTCATGACAATTTGGGCATTCCTCGTAGTTTATCGCTTTAAGCTTGTAGTGGGTGCGGCGTTTTCGCTTTCGTGTCTTCGATTGTCTTCTTTTTGGCAGCGCCATATACTATCCTCCTATTATTTTCATTGACTCCAAATCTATAGACTTTATTCATAATTTCAAGAATAATCACGTAATTTATCGTTTTCTAAGAATATTTATAATCTTTTTTTAATAATAGAAAAGATTATTGGATTATTGTAGATATTGAGCTTACATCATAGCCTACAATGTGTTGGTATTCAATATTGACACGATCTAAATAGCCAAAGTCATCACATCCTAAAATTATCGGCATAGTGTCATCTATTTAATCATTTATTTTCAAAGTTATAATGCAACTCGTAAAATTTGCAGATCTATTCCTCCTCAATTTTCCTTTTAAGTAATGCAGATAATTTTTGCCATCGTGGGTCTCTTGACTTGGCTTTCCTCTTAGAATGCTCGCATTGCGCCTTATTCAAATTCACCCCACAAACTGGACACAATCCAAGACAGTTTTCATGGCAGACAGGATAATTTGGAATACCTAATAAAACTGCATCTCTAATTCGAGGTTTGATGTCTATCTTACCGCTGAAACGTTCTACGGAAACAATATCCTCCGTCCAAAGTGAGATAACAGACTTAGCGCCCAATCCGAGCCTGACAGAGAAACTCAACGGTTCATTTACATCGATTTCGAAATTTTCTAAACATCTTACACATTGAGCTTCGACTTTTGTGCTGACATTTCCCGTGCATGCAACCTCAAAACCTTGTCGGCAACACTGCAGTTCTAATTTTATTGGATTTGGGAATTTTATCCCTTTCTCCTCTAGTTCAAGCTGTTTAGGACTCCAGGTAAACTTATACTCACATCTTCCTTCGGGCAAGTCGGACACCCAAAAATAATCAGACATTTTAACCTCTATAATAATACTATCGAATATATTATAAATATAACATTTGATCTGAAATAAGTAAATTAATATTTGAAATATCAACCGTGAGTCGAAAATCTTCATATATTGCTAATTTTAATCAATATTCATGCTTATACTGTAATAAAAAATGTTGGACTTCTGATAATCGATTGTTATTACCAAAAATTCCTGACAAAATATAGTAATTCAAGTTAAACTTTTTACTTTTTTTACTTTTCTTCTTCTAACCTTACGTGGTTTTCTCTCTCCTTTTTTTGCAACAATCTCTTTCTCCTTTTCAAGAACATCCTGAAGAGTAATGCTCTTTAAATAATCAATCATTAACTCTTGCAATTGAACCCAAAACAATTTCATAACACAATAATCTTCTCTTCCGCAGTCACATTTTTCTAATTCACAACACTTTACTAATGCTATTTTCCCTTCAAGCGCAGTCTCTAAGTCTAAAATAGATATTTTTTCTGGGGGTTGACTTAGTTTATAGCCTCCACCGGGACCCTTAAAACTCGAAACAATTCCACCATTTCTCAACTTAGCTAATAGCTGTTCAAGATATGAGGATGAAATGTCTTGTCTCGAGGCAATCCATTGAATAGGAACAGGTTTACCACCATATGATATTGCGAGTTCGAGAGCAGCTCTGGCTCCGTATCTTAATCTCGTGGAAATTTTCATTGTACCCCCCGAAGTTATTGTTTAATAATAATATATTCCTATAGGTAATAATCAACTACTATGTTAAACTAAGCTATTTCCCCTTTATAGATTATTGTTAATTTTTAGTTTAGGTTCCCATGTCCTTCGATCCATCTGGAGATTGTTTAAACTTCTCTTTCCCCTCGATAGTATTGTTGTAAAATCTTTGTGTTGGATATGCAAGGTCTATATCATCACATTTACTTAACCGATCGAGTATATCTTCCCATATCACCATCTCCACAGACCTTCTCGATTTAGGTTCACAGAGGAATCTCATCGTAAGCAATACACCACTATTCTTGACTGTTGTGTAAATTATTGGTGTAAGCTTTTTGTAGCTTATCATAAATTTCTTACTGGCTTCATCGAGCCTCGAATCAGCATATTTGCTGATCGGTTTAGCATGCTTGACTAGAATTTCCAAAAACATTTTCTTGGCTTTTTTCCAATCGCTCTCAAAAGTTATTAAAATAGGGATTTCGTTCCATATATATGGTAAACCCTTAGTGTAGTTTGCCAATGAGTGTATCAGAACTTGTCCGTTAGGAATGACGAGAATTCTTCCTGTGCTTTGATCGGCATCGACCCATTTTCGGATTTCCAGAAGCGTAGAACCAAAGACACTAATATCGATTACGTCACCTGAATTATCTCCAATTTGTATTCTATCGCCAACTACAAAGGGTCTAAAACTAATTATATATAACCATCCTGCGATGTTTACAAGAAGGTCTTTTAATGCTATAGCAATACCGGCTGAGAGCAATCCAAGGAATGTACCAATAGATGCGAAAGCCTCGATCCAAACTCGACCACCAACAAAAATTGCTAATATTACTGCAACATAGGACGTTGTTTTACGCCAGACGTATCGAGTGTATGCATTTGTTGTCTGTTTGAATACAATTTTTAGTAGAATTGTTCTCAAAACCAATAAAACAAGTATAACAATTGCACAACTTAATATTTTATTCTGAGTTGCTATACTTATACCTGTTATGCTTTGTATCCATTGATAAGCAGTATTTAACATTATATCTCCAAGCTAATTCCTACGGATCCTATTTCATATTATTAACTAATCGCATTAAAGGACAAATGTTCCTTATAAACTCCTTAAGAACAAAACCGGAACCTTTATTTAAATCTCAGATAAGTTGTGCTTTAACCCAAATGCGCAATATTTCAAGCTTCTTGGCGTTTCATTCTATGTAGAAATCTGAAATCGCAAAAAGCTGCCACTCAAATAATTTATAAATCGGATATGATGAAGTTATTTAGAATATCAAAATTTTAGAATTTAGGAAATAGTCAAGCAATTAATTGGAAAAGAGAAACAAATTTACAATTCCCTTGCTTCTCAGAGTTATGTGACTTTTATAGATTTGAAAATAAAGGGAAACTATGCGAGATCCAAGAGGACATTACTTAGAAACATTCTGCGAGATAGATCTCAGTGCGTTCAAACGTAATCTTATAGCAATAAAACAAAAGATTGGCAACAGAGATATCATTCTTGCAGTAAAGGCAAATGCGTATGGTCACGGTGTTGTGCCAATCTGTCGTGAAGCATCACTTTCTGGCATTAAACGCTTTGGCGTAGCTACACTTGTCGAGGGTGTCGAGCTTAGGGATGCTGAAATTGAGGGTGAGGTTATAATATTAACTCCGCCAACACTCGAGCAAATGCCATCTGTGGTTTATCACTCACTATCACCAAATGTAGTGAACCGTGTTTTTGCCGAGGAACTTTCCAAACAAGCCGTTAAAGTTGATAAAAAAGTTCAAGTTCACATAGAAATAGACACCGGAATGGGCAGAACAGGGATTCCATGGCAGGATGCTGTGGGTGAAATAATTGCAGTGTCGATGCTCCCTAACATACAGGTTTATGGCATATTCACGCACTTCCCTGTTGCGGATAGTTCAGATGATAACGATAGGGAATTTACACTTATGCAGATAAATAGATTCCAAGATATCTATAAAAAACTTCGAGATTATAAAATAAATATTCCTATTGTTCATGTGTCCAACTCAGGTGGAATATTGCACCATCCAATATTCGGGAATACAGTTCGACCGGGATTGCTGGCTTATGGACTTTATCCTTCAGATCACTGTAACCACACAATTGACGTTGAACCCGTACTTTCGTTAGAAACTCATGTAATTCAAACTCGCGAGTTTCCTGGAGGAACAAGTATTAGTTATGGAAGAAAATACATTACATCGACTCCAATGCGTGTTGCAGTAATCCGAGCTGGTTATGGTGATGGAATGCGCTTGGGTCTTTACAAAAAGGGCGAAGTTTTAATAAATGGTCTGCGACGTCCAATATTAGGAAGAATATGCATGGACACAACAATGGTCGACGCCGGAGACGATGTTCGACCAGATGATCATGTGAAAATCATAGGTTCTCAAGAAGGACAACGAATTACTGCAGATGATCATGCACGATGGTGTAACACAATTAACTACGAAATACTTACCGGCATATCAGAACGTGTTCGAAGAGTATATATTCGAGATGGTGTGGTTACAGAGGTCATTTAGCACCCGGTTAATCATTGATTTACCCAAGAAAAGTGTAAATAGAGTGCTATCGCATGCTCTCTTATCTCCCTTGAAATGATTGTAACCAGTGGATAATTCTAACCGCACTTACTTAAAAGACTGCATAATTTATTACATTATTCATGGGAAATAAAAAGACGGAGAAATTAATCCTCCGTCCAAAGTTCATGTCAATTTTTATCTTTAAACTCGGCAACTTACATTTTTTCTTGAATTCGCTTTTCTGTGTAAAATTCTATTGTAACTCGTCTATTAATTATTCTACCTTCGGGGTTTATATTATTCCCTATTTCCTTTTTAATAAGTTCGTTATCCTGCCATCGGGTTATAACATAAGGCTTATCGGGTCCATAACCTTTATAAGTAAACCTTGTATTATGTCTGCTTAGCCATGCGTTGAGTTCACTGTCGCTCAATAATCCCAGTAGATACATCAAGTACATTCTAATGTTCTGATATTCTTTCTTCGCTCGCTCCTTAGCTAATTCTCGGTTTCTGAAATTCATTCCAATAATATCCGTATTCCCTGCAACTTCAACCAACATAATTTTCTTAGGTTCGAGTGCTTTCTGGATAAACCTTCTTGCGATATATTCCACACGCGATTCCTGACATACCGACTCCGATTTTCTGGCGTCAAAAAGGAACTGGACCAAAATAAGCGTCTCAAGCTCTCTCTGGATTTTATTAACATTGACTCTAATAGGCTCGGAAAATCTGGTTATCTTCTGTCCCAATCTATCAACAATATCCAATCTCACTCGATATTCCCTATCGGGCGAAATAAGATTGCCATCCTCATTGCGCCAATCCCAGGGAACACCCTCAGGAATATTCCCTGAACCTACAGATAAAACTCTAAATACATCACCATTATCCTCAACAATTGCAACGCAATAGCTGTCAACGCCAGCTTCAACATTACTCTTAATAACAACGAAATTCATCTGTTCAGCTAAATATTCGTAGTCTTTTGCTGCCCATTTGCCTTCGATAGGACGGAATAAAAGTCCCTCACCAGAAATACATATTGTAGCTTTGCCTCGTTGTGCTTGAACATCGGTGTTCGCATAAATAAATATCCTGCGGTTGAATCGGTTTATAAATTCAGGACCGAGAATGTTCTCAAGCGATTTCCGTATGTTAAACGCTCTATCGAATGCCAAAATTTCGGTTCTCTTTTCGTTTTCGCCACCAAAACCAGTAACCAGGAATATTACCTCAGGATTATTTTCCATAACCTCTTTAATTCTATCTGCTTCACCACGTAAGATTTTCAAAGCCTCCATATCAACCTCTGATGAATTCTTGTCGAAATAGATCACAGGCTTCCAATCCTCAAAACCTTTAACCTTAGCGTACATATATGCACGTCGGTTTTCAGCTTCTGCCAAAGGTTTATCTTCAACAAGATGTTCATATATCTCTCCGCTTCGGGTTTCTAAGGGATCATATGTCTTTGTGTCACCCAGCTTCACTTGACTAAGAATTTTTGGCTCATATTTTATCATAACCGACCGAACAGCTTTAGCTCTCGATTTCGCCAACCTTTCACCGAACTCATAAAGCTCACCGTCGCTCTCAGGGTTGTAATAACCATAGATATCGATTATAATGTCCGGATTTTCTGTAAGTCTTTCTCCTATAACAGAAAGTATATACTGGAATCGGTCATCCACAGCACTCTCCATAGGATCGAAGAATACAGCTGGAATAATAGGCTCCTCCTCACGAATCAATGTAACTTCAGAAATATCGAGTTCAGTTTCAACTGGTGAGGCTTCCCCCTCGGGTAATGCGAAAACAGTGAATTCTACAAAACCTGTGTTGTTGGTCTCATCGATCTCCTTTATTTCGCCACTGGGTTCTGGAATAGCCAGTCCGTTATCATCCACACTCGCAAATATCTGATAATAACCTTTCCCGGGTGGAACGAATTCCCATTCGATATCGTAATCATCACCTGCGGCAATCCTTTTTCTGATAGTTCTAATAGGTGCAGCTAAAACCCAGCCTTTCTCAGGATCGTTGAAATAAAGCGTAACCATAACTTTCTTTACAGTAGCCTCGCCTACATTTTCCACAAGTGCTTTAATGTTAATCGTTTCTCCTATAATTGCATTTTGTGGATATAAGCTCATTTTTGAGGTCTTAATTGCCAAATCGAATAATGGTTTTGGTGGTGGAGCGAGTCGCAAAGTTGCTGATAATTTATGCGACGTTGCACCCATTCGTTGAATACCACTTGTTGGGTATAAAAACGCATAATCTATCTGGAGGTCGATTACTTTTCTATTTCTATACGATGCACCTAATGTTATCTCTTCCAGATTTACACCGCTTCTCAAACCAACGCTTTTTGTCGCCCAATATTCCACACCGGCTGAGGGTTTTAGGGCTTTCTTATCGTTAACCTCATCACTAAGAAATCGTAAATCGAAAGCCATCAATAAGTCGTTTCTGAACTTATATGAGGCTCCACCTCTTATAATCAACGGTTCCCGAAGGTCCTCACCCAAGTTCTCGAATGTCATGTCAGGTCGATTAAGGTTCCCGGCATAGGCACCAAAAGTGAGCTTGCTATTAGGTCGCACTAAAAAACCTGCATCCAATGCATAGCCAAACTTATCCGATCCGTTATCGAAGAACGGATCATTTTCAGGATTTAATACTGCTTTCCTTAAAACTTTAAAATTAAGTCCAAGGTAAATTTTATTTGATATGCCCTTTGCATAAGAGAAAGAATATGCTCCATCTTGCCAACGCTCGCTTAAAAGTTGGGATAGAGAAATTCCCATGGAACCGAACATATCGAAATGATGTATGTAAGAGACATAGCCCTCTCCAATGACATCGTTTTCCAAATTCAAAAACAACTTCGAGAACATTCCAGTGACCATTCTGTCCTTAAAAAGCTCCAAACCCGCTGGATTCCACATTGGAGCAAAACCATCATCAGCCACAGCTACAAATGTTCGTCCCATTCCGAGAGAACGAGGTCCAAATTGGTCGTTTTCTAACCCAAACCCAACAGAAAAGAGCATTAACAAAACGATTAAACTTACTTTCTTCATATC
>JAUXEQ010000093.1 GCA_030620455.1 bacterium
AAAGTTTGGATACAAGATTCTCAAAGATATTCAATTATTTTTTTATTTAATTCATACAGTACAATAGAACCTGCAACTCCTGCATTAAGGGAATCGATTTTGTTAAATATTGGAATTGTTAGTTGTACATCGAGCAATTCTGCGATTTCACTTCGTATTCCTGCACCTTCGCTGCCAATCACAAGAAGTATTTTCTCGGGTGGTTTGAAATTCGAAATGGGTATTGCATCATCTGAAACTACTGTTCCTACAATTGCGAAATTGTATTGTTTAAAACGATGTATTATGTCAACAGGATCTTTATCTCCCATATCGAGAATTGGGATTTGAAGGAATGCACCTGCTGTAGCTCGAAGGACTTTTGGATTGTATGGTTTTGCATTATTTTTTCCAATAATAATTGCTTGGGCACTGAATGCAACCCCAGACCTTATAAGCGTTCCAGTATTACCGGGGTCTTGTATCCCGTCAAGATAGACTATAATCCCTTTTTTTAGGAGTATATCTGTTAATATTGAACTATCGCTATGATCAGGCAAGCTTAGTATTGCGATAACGCCTTGATGAGATTCTGTCTCAGAAATTCTAATCATCTGATTTCGTTTAATAAATCTTATCGGGATTGACTTTGAGTTAGAAAGCTTTATAATTATTTCTCCCGTCGGTTTTTGTGCAAAGATGGGATCAATTAATACCTCGATGACCGAATATTGCGACTTTCTGTGGAATTCCAGTGTATCACGAACGATCCGGAAACCCTCTACAGGGAAGCATGAAAATTTCATTTGAAGTTTTCTGCACCAGAGTCCACGATAATAATCAATCTCAGCCTTTGTTAATGTATCTGCTTTGAGCATTTCTATTTCTTTATGTTTTCAATTAACCATCGAGCAGCTTCAAGAATTGTAGGCGCAATAAAATCAGCTGTTTTTCGTATAATTTCATCCTGCTTTTCTCCCAATCCAGTTAAAACGAGAATTCCCGGCACGCCAACTTTTTTCGCAAGTTGAATATCCGCTGCTCTATCGCCGATAATAGCAACCGGTTCGACATCCATATCAGCGACAGCCTGTTTGATCATACCCGGATTCGGCTTTCGACACGGGTGATTAATGGAATATTCAGGAACAATACCTTTATCGTAGTATGGGCAATAATAAATCGCATCGATCCGAGCATTCTGAGAATGGAGCAATTGAATCAATCTATCATTTACAGCCTTAACCTCGTTCTCGGTAAAATATCCTCTAGCTACTCCGGACTGATTGGAAATCACAATAACATCGAAATTCTCTCGGTTAAGAATCTGAATAGCTTCGGCAGCACCTGGGAGCAATTCCACATCTTCCGGATCGCGCAGGAAATGTTTGTCATACATTATTGTTCCGTCTCTGTCTATAAATATGGCTTTTCTTTTCATCGTGCATTCTTTTTTTGTTTGTACATCGACATAGCTTTTTCGAATACAATATCTGGTGTTATAGAGTCAAAGCAAAGTCTTGTTTTATATTTGCATTTATTCTTGCCGTGAAGTGTGCATGGTGAGCAACCGACTTGTGAAGCGACGAAAGTTGCATGTTTACCATTAGGTTTAAATCCAAGAGCGGGATGAGAAGGTCCAAAAATAGTTACAGCCGCTAATTCTAATGCCGCAGCAATGTGTGATGGTCCTGAATCGTTCCCGATAAAAATATCTCCCATGGAAATAATCCCGACAAGTCCTTCTAATGTTAGGTCATTCACATAATATAATGGTGGTTTATTAATACCCTCACTAATGAATATAACATTAAAACCGACTTCAGTAAAATTTTCTGCAAGAATTTGAAATTTTTCTCTGTTCCACGCTTTCAGGGGATATCGTGCGTAAGGATGAATTATTACAAGTTCATTTTTGGGTATATTAGCTAATCTTTTTTTTGCTTCCGAAAGACCCTTTTGAGATGGATACAATTTCGGATAAATATTTTCCATCGATATACCCAATTTTGATATTACCTTGCGATGATCTTCTACTACTGAACGTGGTTGTTTTTTACCTATGCCGTATTTTACCAAAATCCTTCGACTAAGGGAATGCTTTTTTGTTCTAATTGTTTTTCCAGATGATAAAAAAGATATTAATAAACTTCTCATGGTTCCATGAAGATCAATTATAAAGTCAGGTTTAAAATCCTTGATTTCGTTTAATACTCGACCGATAGTGCTAAGAGGAATAATCCTTTTGATTCTCGGATCCTCGGTAAATAGTGGAGTGTATTGCGGCTTTGTAACAAATGCGATTTCTGCTCCCGCATGATTTAAGGCTTCAACTGTAGCAGATGTGAGAACAACATCCCCCAGAGAAGAGAATCTGATTATCACAGCTTTCATCGAGCGATCTATCCTTATTGGCTGGTACTAATATTTACCAGCTTTTCAGTTCTTTAAGCTTTTCTTTACCGAGGGGTACTTCAAGAGATTGAGAGTGATTTTTAACTAATTTTTCAAAGTATTTTTTAGCATTTTTCAGGTCGTCCATTTTCATCGATGCCATTCCAGCCTTGTATAGAGCTGCGGGAACGAATTCGCTATCAGGATTTTTATCGATCAAATTCAAGTATTCACGTCTTGCCAAAGAATATTTTCCAAGATTGTATAAGCATTCAGCCAAGTAATATTGGGCATCATCGGCGAGTATGCTGTTGGGGAAAAGAGAAAGAAATTGCTCGAAACTAATTCTTGCCAGATCGAATTTTCCACGATTAAAGTCGAGTTGTGCTGTTTCAAAAATCTGTCGTGCGTTAACGCTTACATTCTCTATGCTAGTATCCTCTGACATTGTTTGTGATTCAATTCTGTCAGAGATATTATCCTCCATTTTTTCTATCTGCTGAGTTAATCTGTTAACTTTAAGTCCACTTTCGCGTAATATGCTCTCGATTGTCCGCATTTGCTGCTGGGACTGTGCCAAATCAGAATCGTAATTTGCCTGATTTTGTCTTTGTATTAATATCATTTCTACAAATAACGAGTCGAGACGTTCAAGCTGCTGGCTTTGCTTAGCATTCTTACTTACAAGATGATCCATTTGACTCTGAAACGTTTTTATCTCTTGACGAGTTGCACACCCGGACAGAATTGCAACAGTAAATAGTAATATAGGTAAGTTAATCTTTTTCATTTTAATGATGTTGCTTTATATAATGTCAAAAATAAAGACAGATAAACAATCTAAATATGCAACTGAGATACTTTTTTGGCAAATGTATCCATACGCTTTGAATAAAGCTCATTATTCGAAAGATTGTTAATATCAGTTGCTTAAGAACTATTTATTCGGATATAATAATAAATTCAACTCTTCTGTTTCGATCCCAACAATCTTTAGATTTTATTGAGCAAACAGGTTTTTCTTCACCATAACTTATTGTTTCTATTCTGCTTGCAGTTATTCCATAATTGATTAGGAATTGCTTAACCGATTCCGCTCTTTTCTGCCCCAATGCTAAGTTGTATTGTTCGGTACCTCGATCATCGCAGTGCCCCTGAAGTCTTATCGATGTTGTTGGTCTATCTATTAGTTGTTTTGCATTATCTGTAAGTGTGGTTCGGGCATCGCTTCTCAAATCATAGCGGTCGTAATCGAAATAGACAGTTCTCAGCTCGAGCGGTTCCGGTTCTGGCACAGGTTCTGGTACTGGTTCCGGTTCTGGTTCTGGTTCCGGTTCTGGCTCAACAATTGGCATTGGTGGTGGTGGCGGTGTTTTCTTTGGGCAACCGAAAAAAGTCAGAGAGAGAACCGTTAAAATAATAATTAAAAATAGGCTTCTTCGCATATCGCCTCCTTTTTTATATCGCTTTTTTTTTTAAATATCTTACATTCATAACTAACAAATTCGTTTAATCAAGTCAACACAAAACTGAAAAAAACGCTAAAGATTTTTTTTTAGAATCGTTACCTCTGAGATTATGAAAATAATTGAACTGTTACTTTAAATATAATTAGTATATATAATTGAGAAAATATGAAAATAATTTAGGAGAAAAAATGGTCAGAGTGAGATTTGCACCGTCTCCAACGGGATTACCACATGTAGGTAATATCAGAACAGCACTTTTTAACTGGCTTTTTGCAAGACATCATGCTGGTAAAGTTATACTGAGAATCGAGGACACAGATAGAGAACGCTTCGACCCAGAAGCTCTGGATGCCATAATGTTCGGTCTTAGGTGGCTCGGTTTGGATTGGGATGAAGGTCCTGAAGTAGGTGGACTGTTTGGTCCGTATTTTCAGTCGGAAAGGCTCCATATCTACCATAAGTTTGCAAGGGAGCTTGTGGAAAAAGGTAAGGCATATTACTGCAATTGCTCAACTGAAAGACTGGATCTGGTTCGAAATGAGCTACGTGAAAAAGGATTACCACCAATGTACGATAGACATTGTAGGGAACTCGGTATTGACAGCGATCCCACAGACCCCAATACAGTTGTGCGGCTTAAGGTTCCTTTATGGGGAAAGACCTCTTTGCGTGATGAACTTCGAGGAGAAATATCGTTTGATAATTCTACATTTGACGATATTGTGCTAATTAAATCGGATAGTTTTCCAACATATCATTTTGCAGTAGTCTGCGACGACCACCTTATGGAGATATCGCATATTTTCCGCGGTGTAGAGTGGCTTCCAGGTGCAGGGAAACATGTGATTCTTTTCAATGCATTCGGCTGGGAAATTCCCAAAATGATTCATTTGCCCATGATTTTAGGTCCCGATAGAGCGAAGTTATCAAAAAGGCATGGCGCAACAGCGATAACAGAATTTGTTAAAGCAGGAATAATGCCTCAGGCTATGCTTAATTTCTTGACACTTCTGGGTTGGTCCCCGAAGGATGATACAGAGATATTCGATGTCGAAGAAATTATAAAGCGTTTTGATCTCCATGGAATTAACACATCACCGTCTGTTTTCGATTTCGAGAAGCTTAACTGGATGAACAGTGAATATATACGAAAGCTTACACCCTCTGAATTAACGAAAAGACTCAAACCGTATTATATAAAATGGGATTGGCTTAAGGATGATGACGAAATATCCGAGGAGTACCTAAATCGAGTATCCAAGATAATGCAAGAGCGACTCAGAAAATTCACAGACATGAAAAGTCTTGGTCGATTTTTCTTTATGGAACCTGAGGAATACGATCAAAAGGGCGTTAAGAAAAATTTTAAGCCAATTGTTGCGGATAGAATTCTGGAAGTTGCACAGCGATTTGAAAATTTGGAAAAATGGGATGAAGAATCCATTGAAAATACCGTTCGAGAATATGCTAAACAATTAGGTTTAGGAGCAGGAAAGATCATTCATCCAATTCGGCTTGCATCCTCAGGACTTAGAATGGGACCTAGTCTGTTCGAAATGCTAATTATATTAGGCAAAGATAGGGTGGTGAAGAGAATGCGAAAAGCTGCAGCATGGATTAAAGATAATATTATGGAGTAAAGACTAAGTTGAGCAAACTTCAATATTATTTAATTGTATATTTAATTATCTATTTCTGCACTTTATTGTCGAGATTATAGTTACGATTTAGTTTCTTTAGTAGACCGAAAATAGAAAATTCGAATTCACATTTTTCGAATATTTTTACATAAAACTTCAAACTACTTTTATTTGTATAGCAGATAATGTATATTTTAGCAGTATTAGGAGGTAATAATGTCGATAATAACAGGTGTCTGGGGAAGACAGATATTAGATTCAAGAGGGAATCCCACAGTAGAAGTAGAAATCGAGGTGGAAAGCGGTTTTCTGGGAAAAGCTGCAGTTCCTTCGGGAGCATCTACTGGCAAACGTGAAGCTTTGGAACTACGCGATAAAAAGCACGAGTGGCTCGGGAAAGGCGTTGATAATGCTGTAAACAACATTAATGAGCATATTGCTCCAGTGATTCTTGAGCTTGAATCTACGGATCAGCGCGGAATCGACTTATTATTGCTCTCTTTAGATGGAACCGAGAATAAATCTAAGCTCGGTGCAAATTCAATATTGGCAGTAAGCATGGCAGTAGCAAGAGTATCTGCAATGGAGTTGGGTATACCGTTGTATCAATATTTGGGAGGCGTTGGCGCGCATATTTTACCTATTCCATTTATGAATATTATAAACGGAGGAGCTCATGCAACAAATAACCTTGATATTCAAGAATTTATGATCGTTCCTGCTGGGTTCCCTACCTATCGTAGTGCACTGAGAGCTGGTTCGGAAATCTATCATAACCTAAAAAAAACTCTTGTT
>JAUXEQ010000191.1 GCA_030620455.1 bacterium
ATTTTCATGCCTGCTTTTTTAGCAAATTTTATTGCTTTTTCATAACCTGCATCTACATGTCTTGCAATACCAGTTCCCGGATCGTTCGTTAGTACTAATTGGAGTCTTTCGTCCATCGTTTCTGTTCCATCTGCAACGATGACTTGTCCAGAATGAAGGCTGTAACCTATTCCAACTCCGCCACCGTCATGGAATGAAACCCATGATGCGCCTGAAATTGCATTAAGACCAAAATTTAACAGTGGCCAATCAGCTATTGCATCTGAGCCATCTTTCATATTTTCCGTTTCGCGATTTGGTGATGCCACAGAACCGCAATCCAAATGGTCTCGCCCAATAACGATCGGAGCTTTAACTTTTCCTTCTCGGACAAGTCGGTTAAACATAAGTCCAGCTTTGGCTCGTTCACCGTAACCCAGCCAGCAAATACGTGCAGGTAATCCCTGAAATTTAACCCGCTCTTTTGCCAAGGTAAGCCATCGTTTGAGAAGCACTTTTTCGGGGAACATTTTTAATAACTCTTCGTCGATTGTATAGATGTCCTGAGGATCGCCCGATAATGCCACCCATCTGAAAGGTCCTTGACCTTCGCAGAATAGTGGTCGAATATATTCCGGTATAAATCCCGGATATTTCCATGAACCGTCTGTATTCTTAATTTCATCTTCGCTTATAAAGCCACCTTCGAGTGCATTTCCGCGAAGATTGTTGCCATAATCGAACGTTTTTGCACCTCGATTCTGTAACGTCATCATAAGTCGGACGTGTTTAGCCATCGTTTTGAAAGAGCATTTTATATATTCCTCAGAGTCCTCATCGCGAAGTTCGATTGCTTCTTTATAGGTTGTATTTTCAGGATCATACCCGAAAAGTGGATCATGCGCTGATGTCTGATCGGTTAGTAAATCTGGTGTAACGTTTTTATTAACAAGAGCCTGAAGCAGATCCACAATATTTCCATGCCAGCAAATGCTCTTTGCAATTCCTTTTACTTTATATTCGACAGCTCGTTCTATTGCTTTATCTAAATCGATTTCGAGTTCGTCGAGGCATTTAGATTCTAATCTACGTTCAATCTTATGTACATTGACTTCAGCAGCAAGATAAGTTGCGTTATTCATGGTAGCTGCAAGTGGTTGAGCCCCAGACATACCTCCGCATCCTCCTGATACGATTAATTTGCCTTTTAGATTATCTGTACCGAATTTTTTTCTTCCAGCTGCAGCAAATGTTTCATATGTGCCTTGAAGTATCCCTTGCGTGCCAATGTAAATCCATGAACCTGCGGTCATCTGACCATACATTATCAAGCCTAATTTATCGAGATCATTAAAGTAATCCCAATTAGCCCAATGAGGTACAATGTTTGAGTTAGCAATGATTATTCTCGGTGCCCATTTATGAGTCTTAAAAACACCCACAGGCTTACCAGACTGAACCAGCATTGTTTCGTCGTCTTCAAGTTCTTTTAAAGTGCGGATTATGGAATCGAAACATTTCCAATTTCTTGCAGCTTTACCAGTTCCGCCATAAACTATTAAATTCTCGTAGTCCTCGGCTACTTCTGGATCAAGATTATTCATTAGCATCCTCATTGCTGCTTCCTGCTGCCAACCTTTACATGTTAATTTTGTACCTTTAGGGGCATGAATTTCGCGTTCCATCTTTTAACCCTCCTTGTATTTTTTTTATTGTATTAGGAACATTCTCAAAGATAATTAATTGATGAAGTTAATTCTATTCACAGAATATACTCAATACTCTTAATAATTTAAATTAAAAAGTTGTATGTTTAGAAATTAGTAACCAATAATAACATCTAAATTAAATCTCAATGAAGTTTTAGACTCCTTGACATATAATATTTCCAAATCAATCTTCTCTTTGTTCTTGTCAAAAAAATTAATAATAATATATTATAGAAATTGACGAGAGGAAGTATATGAAGCGTTTGATATTTACATTATTAGCAGTTTGTTTAATATGTGTTGTTTCTGCCCAACTCGAGGATAGATCATTCGGGGGTATTCGAGACGAAAAAGCCTATAGTAACCAAATAATGGATGATGGTATGCTATTGTCTGCTGGATATACAGAATCTTTTACACCTTTTGAAAACGATAAAGATATGTTTCTTGTTAAAACCGATCCTCATGGAACTGTTTTTTGGACTCGTATTTACGGAGATAAAGGGAACGATATAGCTTACAGTTTGGCGAAAACTATGTCTAACAAATATCTTTTAGCTGGGGTGAAAAATTTACATTACGATGATCTTAGAGCGGAATTTGTTGGGAGTGTTTATGTTGTTTGTGTCAATCAATTTGGAGACACACAGTGGACTTCAATTTTTGGTTCAGCTAACCTTAATTTCGCCAATTCTATAAAAGCAACAAGTGATGGTGGATCAATATTAACAGGGGTTGTAAACCAAAGGTTTGATCGTGCAATTAATGGTTATGTTAGCTATTTACTTATTTTAAAACTATTCCCAGATGGAGCTGTACAATGGGTTCAAACGTTTGATTGGCCGTCGTCAATGGTTGTTGGCACAGATATCATTATTAAAATTGGTGGGGGGTATTTCATAATCGGTTACATTCTAGACCAGAGAACAAAAAGTTATAGCGGTTTGATTTTACAGATTAATGATTTTGGGGTTTTTATGACTCATCCAAGAATTTATGGTGGTAGAGGTGATAGAATTTTTTACTCAGGTGTTGGATTACCAGACAGAGGAATGATTATTGCAGGATATTATAATGCATGGGGACCTGGTGAAGGTGACGGCTGGATTATGAAAGTTACTCCAGAAGGTGATTCCTTATGGACACGAAGATATGGATTTCCAGCGCAGGAGGAATGTTTTTATGCTGTTGCTTCATCATCTACAGCTGGTTCTTTTATTTTCGCAGGTGTTCAGGATAAATTTGGATTGTCTGATGCATATTTTGTAAAGACTAATTCCAACGGTTCCATTATGTGGGAATTTACGTTGGGACCACCATTCTCAGAAGTACTTCGAGATATAGCAGTTTTTAGAGATAACAATTATGTTTTCGTTGGATACTCAAATTCCTATGGCTTAAGATGGGATTATTATTATTTGCGTTACATGTTTTGATATTATTCTGCTAAATTGTTTTTCAACTATTACAAAGTTATATGATTTTTCAGCATACTTTCACAAAGATATTCTATAGTTATCATATTTTTTAGAAATGAATTATTATTTAAAAACTTTGCATTTTAGGCTTTGTCTTTGAGTTATAAAACAAATAGGGGGGAATTATGAAATATTTAATATTTTCGGTTTTGTTAATAATTTTCACGATCTCTGTAACAATTGCTGATGATGACCCCTCAAAAATATTGATTGTTTACAATACAAATTTCCCGGACAATAATGATAATGGTATTGGCGATTCAGAAGAGACAGCGATGTATTATTCCAGTCTAAGGAGTGTCCCTTCGGCGAATATTCTTGCTATTGCTACGATTAATGGTTTTACCTATTCAAACTGGAACGATTTCTATAATCAGCTTGTTATACCTATTATGGATAAAATAGATTCGTTAGGTGAGTCTAATATTTTCTATATTTTACTTTCATACGGTATTCCAGCCAGAGTTAGAACCTATTTGGATACTAATCGCACAAGAGGTGTTGATAATATGTTGTATGTTCCTGGTCTTTTGGATTCTGCAGATGGTCGCTTAACTCACTCGGGGTTAATTAATTACGTTTATGGTGAGAGTTCCCCTTCCGTTGGTTCAGATAAAGGACATTTTCGTGGAACTGAGACATATGGTGGCAAAAGATTGTTTTTGGTTACAAGATTAGATGGAATCGATGTTGAATATTCCAAGGGTTTAGTAGATAAAGCCTTGTATGCTGAAAAGTATATAATATCTGATTCAGGATATTATAACGGTATAGGGTACGTAGACTCTAGATTTAGCGAATATCCCGATTCTATACTTCTAAGTCGTTACCCATTTGGATATAACAGTTATGCTCAGGTGGATTCATCCATTGCATTTGGCAAATTCTTCATC
>JAUXEQ010000187.1 GCA_030620455.1 bacterium
ATTCCACTGCAGTTTGTGAAGCAGCATTAACAACCAAATTAGGGTTTACTTTCAACTCTCTCAATCCTGCAAAATTACATCGTACGAGAAGACCATCGACCGAAATAGGTTCAATCGGTTCTTGTCCCATAATTGGTGTGGCTTTCTGCCACTCGAGATGAAATTTCCTAAGATTGAAATATCTCTCCATAAAATGACGCGGTCCATTCGCAGCCTGAAAGAGCAGCTTATAAATATCCTGAACCTCCAACGCAGGATAATGTTGAATATGATAATTCAACAAATTAATCATTCTCTGATTCATTTTCTGAAACTTCCTGCCGGCTTTAACTGTCGAAACATCATTGTAAGATAGCTTCCCTTAGGTAATTCAACTTTTAAAACAAGCTTTTTCGATCTCTCATGTAAGTCATCCTCCAACCATTGCCAATTTAATTTCTTAGGGCATACTAATAACTTTCGTCGTGAGCTTTTGAAAAATAAACCAGTAACTTTCGAGCGCAATCCTTCGAACCCATTAATGCCAAGCCCTGTTAGGACTTCATCGTAGATCTTTCCTAATTGTCCATCGAGTCTTAATTTCATCGATGCAAGAGGAATTTCAGTATTTTTTATTTGATCAAGCAACTCCACACTCAATTCCTTTAGGTAATAAATTATCTCTCCCAATTTAAATCTCTGCGGGAGAAGATTAGATATTGGAATAGTCGCTTTTAAATAATCACGAGCGACTCTATTCCATATAAACGCTTGAAATGCTGTTCCAAGAAGAAACAAAAAATCTCTATCAACTTTTTCCAAGGCTTGTCGATATCCTTTTTTATGAGCAGCCATATGCTCGAGGACATTTCGTTCCCAACGTGTGGGCGCTATATCTAAGCATTTGAGCCAATTGTTCCAATTCTTTTGAACACATTTTCTAAATCTTCTTTGCCTCGAGTTATCTTGTGACGACGCCATAAATAACAATCTCAGAGCCTTAGCATAATCCTCGAGAATAACTTTGTGTGCAAAGAAACCCTTACCGTGCCTTGCGGAAGAAAGCCTTTGCTCATCGTAATAGTTTACGAAACCTTGATCCGAAATAATTTTCATACGCTGTTCAATCCGCTGAATTTCGAATTCTCGAATATTTCTTGCGACTATTGTAAACCTATTTCCAACAAGAACCGACTTTGATACTGGTCGATTCGCTCTGCCAATGAAATCCATTTTATAATTTTTCGCTCTTATTCGCCATAGTTTACCCTCAGGTATCGAAATGTATTGTGTTGAAATCGAATACCTGTCCTTAAGTCCTCCGTATCCGATGTTCTTTCGCTTAATTCGAAGTCTCTTGGCAATATCGTTTATTACATCTAAAGTATTTGTGCCGCGTTTTTCAATTTTATAAATCGAGAAAAGCCCCTTACCATGAACAACATCGAGGCTAAGTAACTCCTCTACGCGAAAATCTTCTAATTTTTCCTTAAGTTTCATACGATGACAAAAAAATAATTTCCAAAGTTGTATTACAGTTAAGTTTATCTAACACAAGGAGTTATATTTTTAAATTTTTTTCCTGAACGACTCATAAGATATGCAGCTATGATAAATATCACCGCCGATACAACAAATGCTGTATTAAAATCAGCAAAAGACATAATCATCCAGCCTATCACAGGTGCAATAATTCCTCTTACACCTGTCATTGTTAAATGAACAGATTGATAAGCCACTTCTCGATTTGGTTCGGCAAAATATATTGAACCAATATTCCATGTTATTAATACACCAGCCATAGCAAACGAAAAAAATAAAAACGCTAAGTAAACAACTGAGAGTCCAAGACTGGATGATACTGCGAGTAAAATCGGGTAGAGCGCTAAAAGACCGAACAGCATTGCAGCATACGTAAATGGTTCGTGTTTATCGTGAAATCTACCTGTAAATGGTGAAAAAATTACAATGCCAAGTTTCCCCAAAACACCTCGTGCAATAGATATCTGTTTGTAACTCATATTCATTACATCTACCAGATATATAGGAACTACCGGCAATAATAAAAGAAATGCACTACCGTAAATGAAAAAATTCATTTCGAAATGAAAGAATTGATTGTTCTTCTTAAAAATTCTCGATACAAGTTTAACAGGATTTTCAAATGGATGTTGTTCTCTATGTGGAGTAGGAATGATGCCTAAAATCAAACAGGCAAGGGCTCCCAAAATTCCAACAATGAAGAAAATCAGCCTAAATAGATTTTGATTAATATCTAAAAAGTAACCTGCAACTAACGATGACCCAAGACCAATGCAGTTAGCAACGCTAGCTGCAGTTCCAAACCATCTTCCACGTCTCGAGTCTGGATAATTCATCGCCAGGATGTAATTCTGGATTGGATTAATGATTCCCATTGGCAGTATGAAAAGCCAGATGCAAATGATATATTGAATAGGAGTTTTCACCATAAACATAAAAGCCATTGCAACAACTCTTAAAACAGCACCAATAATCAGGAAAGGTCTAAAATGTACATGGCGCTGTATGTAACCAACAAATGTTGAGGATAGTATCCAAGCCATTGGAAGGCTCATAACAAGAAGAGTTATCAAACCACTGGAAGCGTTGAAGTACTTTCTTGCCACAATCTCTCTAAAACTATCGACAATACCCAACGCAGCTCCATTAAAAAAGGAGAAAAGTATGTGTAGGAGAAGAGTTTTACGCTCAATTTCAGTCATAAATCTTTGAGAAATATTCATTTATTTTAGAACCTAAAAAAAGAACAAAAAAGATGCTTGAGGCAGTGTAAGAAATAACTTACTCTGAATAGAATAACTAATCGTCGCACCAAAGGATACCTGACTTTTGTGAAGTTTAGCACTTCCAAACATAGTTCCTATACCAATTACAAATTCCGGTTTGCCTGAGCCACCCCACATCGATACACCTGAAACAATAGAAAAATCGCCATACTTTCTTTCAACTGGAGTATAGCTATACATAAGTCCAACATTAAAGAAACCTTTACCCAGTTCACCCCATGCAGCACCAGTAACCATAAATGAAGATCTATCATGGTCCATCCTATAACTTAGCCCTAAACCGGAAAGAGCACCTGCCGCGAAACCTATTCCGTATTTCCATTTTGATTCGGGATCCTTACCTAAATAATTAACATCTGGTTCCTGACCAAATGAGATTGTAGAAATTATAATACAGATAAATACGTAAATGAATTTCCTCATTTTTAACCTCCATGAAAAAAAGATTAATCTAATAAATACAATTCTACAAAATTGAGCACTAAAATTATTGGAGCAATGAATATTAGTTATTCTTCCCGTAAAAACTATCTGCTTGAATGTCACAGTCAATTATTTTCAGAGAATATATAAGCTCCTGAATTACATTCAAATGTAATCATTAGGAGAGAAGAATCGAGAAAAATAAGGCAAGGTGAATGTTTTATATACAGTAAATTTATTTCTTCACTGCGGAAGCAAGAACAGAGATTTATTCTGAGAAAAAATTACTTTTCACACCACGACCTTCACCGGTTTCACTGGAGTCATAACCTTCCAGGGAACGGGCACATTTCTAATTCTGTACTCGGCTGCAAGCTCTTTAATCGCTATGAGTATTTCTTCAACGGTTTCTTCAACAGTTTTTCCCTGTCCTGTAGCACCAGGTAATTCAGCAGCGAATCCTGCAAAACCATCGTCTACTTTGTAAATTATTGGATTTATTGCGCGCATATTATGCTCCTTATACCTTTTCTTTACACCCATGCTCTCGCGTAGGTTGCTATCTCAAACGCTCTGCCTTAATTCCATATTTCAAGTCAAGCAATAGCTCGACTCCTTGCGCCCCTATTATCTTCGTATCCTCCCAAACCTTTATTTATTATAAAATATTAATTAAAAAAACCAAGAAAATAATGTTTGGAAAGTGTTCGAAATTTTACTTCTTCACTGCGGAAGCAAGAAAACCACCGATTATGGAGAATATGGGTTTAAGGGTCTTTGTTGTTGGGTCAACCTCAACACCAAAGTTCTCTAATGCTGTAGCACCAAGCAAGAATAGAGATTCATTTGGAGCAAAAATTATCGGGCAGGTAACAGGACCCTCTAAACCTTCGATATCAAAATTGCAAAAGCCGAAT
>JAUXEQ010000232.1 GCA_030620455.1 bacterium
AAGGCTGTCATCGCGGAAATATTTGCAGCTCCATTCATAGTAGTCGACCAGTCTACCTGGTCCACAGCTCCAATTCTTTTGGACAACAGTTATTTCATCACATGACAATGAAAATGTCAGAAGTTGAAAAGAGAATATTATTAGAACTAATTCCTTTAGTCTCATAATTCTCCTTTAAAACTGGAATGTTAATGTTAATGATATACAGAATGTTATTATAGAAGTACAATAAGCTATTAGTGTGCAAATAATCGTCAAATCTGGGAAGTGCTTGAAAAAACTTATAATAAACTGTTTTGGAAAAGCCGTATATTATTTTGTCATTACCACCTCCTGATATTTATATGAAAACTCTCCGGTCATGATGGTTTTTCATTCGAAAATAATTGTTCTTTATATATAATCGACTTGTGAAAAAAAGCAATGATTTTTCGAGATTAACGTTTAAAAATTGATCTACATCCTCTGGAATCGTATAACGAGTCTAAAATGACCGATACAGAATCACCATCGTCATCTAAATCTGCATAATGATAATGTGTATGAGATTCAATAGCTTCTGAGGACAAAAGTATCATTGTATCCCAGCTTGTAGTGTTAATTTCACTAGCTTTGAAGACTATATCATGGTTGAGAGTATTTAAACTTTCGGCTCGAAAATAATCGTTAGCCCAAGTATAGTTTCTAACGAGTGTTCCAGGTCCTCTATACCAATCCTTTTGTATTACTGTATTCTGAGCTTGGGGAAGTGTAAGAGCGAAAATTTGAAAAAACCAGATGATGAATGTTATTCTATATATTTTCATTGTTTTAACTGACAATAAAATTTATAAGAAAATCTTTTTAAAATATCATATAGTAATTAATTTTATTCACAGCACTTTGGCAATAAATTAGATATATGTTCGAAGAAAAAAAAATAATTCGAGTACCTCATGATGTCATTCCCGGCAGAATCGACATCTTTCTCGTTCAACAAGGGGTAGGACTTTCGCGAAGCCAAATCCAAAGGTTTATTCGTGAAGGTAGAATAAAAGTAATTGGTAAGGGAACTAAACCAAATTTTATGCTTCGAGGTGGAGAAACTATCGAGCTGGACATACCTGAGGAAGAGCCTTTCCGATTGCTTCCAGAAAATATACCCATCGAAGTGGTTTTCGAAGATGAATATCTAATTGTGATAAATAAACCTTTCGGTATGGTTACTCATCCCGCACGTGGAAACTGGAAGGGCACTCTAATTAACGCAGTGCTTGCACATACGAAGACTCTATCTCCTATTGGTGGCGATTATAGACCTGGAGTTGTTCATCGGTTAGATAAAGATACTTCTGGATTGATAATAGTAGCAAAAAAAGCATCGACTCACATAAAACTTTCGGAAATGCTGTCTAAACGACTAATCGATAGGCAGTATTTGGCACTTCTATGGGGGAGACTTGCAAATAACATTGTCGAAGTGGATCAACCTATTGGAAGACATCCAAAAGAACCTTTAAAAAGAACTGTATTATCCGGTGGGCAACCAGCAAAAACTATATTTTTTCGATTGGCAACGTTTGATTTTACAGAGTTTGTCCGAGTAAAATTACTAACAGGTCGAACGCATCAGATTCGAGTACATGCAAACTATTTAGGTCATCCGGTTTTCGGAGATGTCGATTACGGTGGAGGAGAGAACCATCTCAAAGGGATTACACCGGAATGCATTAGTTCTGCCCGTGAATTGCTTAAGATGACATCACACCAACTTCTCCATGCATGGAGATTGCAATTTATACATCCTGAAATTGGCACTGATATTGTATTATCGTGTGAATTACCAGAAGACTTTACAAGTGTTATTCAAAAATTGGCGGGGGATGAATGGGAAAAATTTATTCCCGAGAGATGAAATAATATGATTTTTAAAGATTTAGACATCATTCTTTCAATTATATTGTAATAAAAGAAATTTATATTCTTGATTTTTTTGTTTATATAATGTTCTTTATAGTTTGATAAGGAATATTTGAGAAATATTAAGGGCACCGTTAGTTTTAATAGGGAAATATTGTTTCATTACTAAACCAAAAATTATAGATTTCATTGTGGATAAAATTTTTTAGAATAGGTTATCGATTATGCTAAGGCTAAAAAAAGAAAATAATGCTAGAAGAGAATTAATAATTGTTTTGATATTTTCAATAATATTCCTTGTATTCAGTCTTTCTATCTGGTACGTGGATGATCTATATGAGTTCTTAAAATCTTATTATGAAATGCGTGTGACTTTGTTTCTTGTTAATGTAGCCTTCCTCGCGCTTATTTTTGTAATTTGGATAACCTATCGAAGATGGAGAATTGCTGCTGCTTTAAAAGCGGAACTTGAAAATATTATAGATAGCATAGATCCCGATGTTTTCCTTGTTGTGAATCCAGACAGAAAAATCGTTTTAACGAGTAGTTCTATAAAAAGAATGTTTGGATATACAGAGGATGAGGTAATAGGGAAAAAAACTGATTTAATTTATTTCGATCGAAGGCTGAGTAAAACAGGAACAAAGGAAATCTATGATTCCCTTAAACTGAATGGATTTCATGTAGGTTTTGCAACAGGAAAGAAAAAAAATTCAACAGAAACAATACCACTTGAAATAATTACTGGTGATTTACACTCAACTCCTGGTGCAGTAATTCTTATTCGAGATATAACCTATCGAGAAACCGCCGAAAAAGCTCTTATCGAAGCCAACCAACGTTTAGAAAAGGCATTTGAAGACCTTAGAGCCTCTCAGGAGATAAATATTCAACAGGAACGATTAGCAGCTATTGGATATCTCGCTACAGGAATCGCACATGATTTCAATAATCTCCTTTTCGGGATTGGTGGTTATACAGAATTGATACTTCACGATCCAAACATAAGTCAGTTTGCGTCGAGAATGTTAAATAATATTCTTGAACAAAACAAAAAAGCGACACAACTAGTTCGTCAGATACTTGATTTTAGCAGAAAATCAATAATTGCAAAAACCCGTATGGAATTGTTGACTTTTGCTAAGGAAATAAAAAAAGATTTTGAAAATACAATTCCAGATAACATTACTTTCAATTTATTTGGTGGGTTCGATGAATATTGGACTGACGGAGACCCTAACCAACTGCGACAAATGTTCAATAATTTATTCCGAAATTCTATAGAATCAATGCCGAATGGTGGAATATTAGTTCTTAGGTTAGAGCAAGTTACAATACATGAAAACGAAGAAAAGCCTATCCCAGATATTACACCTGGCGAATGGGTACAAATTACAATTGCTGATACCGGTTCGGGTATTCATCCTGACGTGATAAATCATATTTTTGATCCGTTTTTCACAACAAAGGACCGGAAAACCG
>JAUXEQ010000139.1 GCA_030620455.1 bacterium
CATTGAAAATTAATGATGTAATTTATGAATCAATCGATGTCCTTAGCGGTGGTTTGGAGGAAAGCATAAAGCTCAAATTCGATATATGTGAGGACGAAGTCATTGTAAAAGGTGATTCTGTAACTCTTCTAAATGCTATATTAAATATACTGATCAATGCAAAGGATGCATTGCCCAATGGAGGAAAAATTGAAATTATCACATATATTAAAGAAATTGACAGAGAATTCGTCGAAACACATTTAGAAGCTCGAATAAGCACATATTATGCAATAAAAATCTCCGATGAAGGTATCGGTATGAGTGAGGAAACTCAAAGTCGAATTTTCGAGCCTTTCTTCAGCACCAAAGGCGAAAAAGGCACAGGATTGGGCTTAGCTCAAACTTTCGGTACAGTTAAAACTCACAATGGTTTTATTGATGTATCCAGCCAACTCGGAATGGGAACTACTTTTACTATATATTTGCCCGTTTTAGCAATCACAAAAAAGGACATTGAGAAGGGAATCGAAGCAAAAGAAACACCAGATAAAAACAAAAAAGTGGACATTTTAATTGTTGAAAACGAGGATATGATAATTAAACTTCTTTCGACAACGCTTGAAGTAAAGGGCTATTCCGTATCTATTGCAAAAACTCTTATCGAAGGTCGAAGAAAATTCGAACTTTATAAACCTCAAAATCCTATTATAATATCTGATATCTCCCTTGAAGGTGTTTCCAGTCTTGAATGGCTTGAGGAAATTAGAAATGACAAACCTAAACCAAGTGTTATCTTAATAAGTGGATCTAGGGATTTTGAGAAAAAGGATTACAGTTCGGTTGCAGACATGTTCTTAGCTAAACCTTTCCCGATGAGTCTATTAATTAATGGGATTGAAAAATTTATCTATAGAAAACCAAATAAATAACTAAGTTGGCTTCATTATTGCCCATTCTAACCAATTCATCCATTCGTTCAAACCCTTGTTAGTCTTCGCTGAAAATTGAATTATTTTTGTCTTTGGATTAACTGTCATTATCGACTTTTGACATTTTTCAATATCAAAATCTACGTATGAAATCAAATCCATCTTGGATATAACAACCACATCTGAACCGTAAAACATCTCGGGGTATTTCTCAGGTTTATCATCACCTTCAGGAACTGAAAGCACAATAACTCTAAAGTCCTCGCCAAGAGCGAAAAGAGCTGGACATATAAGATTCCCAACGTTTTCAATAAAAATCAGTCCTAACGCTTCATTAAGCTCGAGCTTATGCAAAGCCTTGTGCACCATTTCAGCATCGAGATGACAGGCACCATGTGTTTTTATTTGATAGCACGGAACATTAAGAGCGTCGATTCTGGTTTTATCATTGTCAGTCTCAACATCACCCTCGATTACTGAGACTTTAATTTTATCTTTTAATACCGGCAAAGTCTTTTCCAAAAGTGTGGTTTTTCCCGAGCCAGGAGAACCCACAAGATTAATCATAACTATCCCAAACTTAGACAGTTTATCGCGATTATGAGCTGCAATCTTCTTGTTTTCTGCAAGAATATCGATTCCTACATCGATAATTTCCGATTTTTCATTATCATGCTCACATCCACAATCTTCACACATCGCCAGACCTCTTTCCATTTGTTATTTATGTCTCAAATCTTATAAAAGGATTTCTTTACAGCTATTCAGCAAAATTATAGGTTTAATTTAGCTGATTATTGCTTTCTTATCCAATCCGCAATATCTTTTAGGAGAATTTCATTCACATGCCCTTCAATTTTGTACTCTGCAGGAGTTGAAATACCACTTCCAGCAATCATAAGATGGTTAAGATTATCGTAGACTTTGAAAACTACGTTTTTGTTTTTCCCTAAACCTGATTTCCAAAGTTGAAATTCAACATCTGTAATCTGATAATCTCTTCCACAACTTATAATTAATATTGGTATGGATAATTTTTTTGCAGCTTTTATAGGATCATAGGCATTGATATCCGCCCAATATTTTTTACCCGCTCCATAAACAATTTCGCCTTCTTCTATATCCAAATTTTCTATTTGCACTATTATTTTTTCCAATTCCATAAGTTGCTCTTTTTCATTGTCGCTAATCTCACCATCGAGACCTAAAATGTACTTGTTCTGTTCTCTAATCAACACGGTAAGTGGTCGTGCATTCGCTGCTACTAAAACAACACCCGCTAGTTTTGACTCCCTGAGAGCAATCCTTGGTGCAACCATTCCTCCAAGGCTATGTCCTAGTAAAAATATCTTATTTGGATCGATTCCCGAGGTTTTCCTCAATAAGGCAATCGCTGCTCGAGCATCTTCAATATATTCATGCTCGAGTGTTATTACTCCCACACTATCTATTAACTTCTGGGAATATTGTCTTGTTCGTTTGTTGAAACGCAATGTAGCAATGCCCATAGATGATAAACCCCAGGCGATATCTTTAAACGGTTTATTAGGTCCTAATGTCTCGTCCATATCATTCGGACCAGAGCCGGATAAAAGCACAACTACCGGAAAAGGACCATCCCCAATGGGTATTGTAAGCATACCATCCAATTGCCAAGGTTCTTTGCCAATTTTAACACCTTTTTCAATGAAAGAAGTTTCATCTACATAACCTGGTGGTTTATATTTGAATTCTGGTCCCTCGTCTTGCACAAGAAACATACCTGCTATTTTACCCGATTGATCGAAAGCTACTTTGATACCCACGAAAGAATACTCAAAATCGCAATTAACTATAACCACAGTGTAATTTGCTTGTGTTTCCATGCGAGTTCCTGTTATCTTTTTAAATCCACCCATAGCGTCGTTAAGTTGTTCCCATAATGCCTGCAAAGAACTTGGTGTTAAAGTAACAGACATTGTTTCATCAAATAATTCATAAGCCTTATTATATTCTGCATCGCGAAGCAACTGAATGTATTCGATAGCTTTTTCTTCATAATCGGTTGTCCCGAAACTCGATGAAAAGCTCAAACACAATGTTGTAACGACTGTTAACATAACCAAATCTCTTAACATCGTACTTTGTTTAATGATTGTCATTTCTCCTCCTATGTAATAACATCATCTTTTTGTCAAAAACTCTTCTAAAGTATATAAAATTAGTTTAATGAATTCATTAAACTACATATCCTTAACCAACCCGTTAAGTTCAGCCATTGAAAAAACCGGTCCGTCAACACATATATATTTATGTCCCAGATTACATCGACCGCATTTGCCAATACCACATTTCATCCGCATTTCAAGTGACAAGTAAATCCTATCCTCAGGAAAGCCCAATTCAGAAAGAATAGGTAAGGTAAAGCGAATCATTATTGGCGGACCACAAACAATAGCAAAAGCATTCGAGGAATTAGGCGCAATATCTTTTAGAACAGGAGGTATAAGACCCACAACTCCATCCCAATCCGGATGTGGATTATCGATTGTCGTAACAAATTCCACATTAGGATAATTCGACCATGCTTCCAATTCATCTCGATAAAGGAAAAGGCCCGGAGTTCTCGCTCCATATAGAACTGTGATTTTACCGTAATTGTCTCTGTTAGCAGGATCAACCAAGAAAAGAAAAAGAGATCGCAATGTCGTAAAAGCATAACCTCCACCAACAATAACAACATCATGATCCTTGAAAAGTTCAACTGGATAAATGTTTCCCAAAGGTCCTCTTAATCCTATTATCTCATTGTCTGCAGTTGCATGCAATCTATTTGTTAAAGTACCGATCCTATTGACCGAGAACAGAAGCTGTTCACCCTCAACAGGTGACGATGCAATACCGAAGGGTGCTTCACCCCAACCCCAGATCGAAATCTGGCAAAATTGACCGGGTAAATACTCAAATTTTTCTGCATCTTCCGGATTAACAAAATCGAAAAGAAAACTTTTTACATTGTTATCTTCAGTCTCAATCCATGAGCGTGATAAACGAACTGGAACTGGTTTATATGGATTCTCATTACCGAATTCGGACATTTTCTCTCCTTTTTATTCAATCAATGATACAATATGTGACTTTTCAATAATATAATAACAACAATATGAAAAATAATCACCGACTTTAGAACAACTTATGTAATTATAATAGCTTGAAAGAACCATGTTTATTTTATCAATAGAACTCTTCTTGTAAAACCTTTATATTTAATCAAATAGATTCCACTCTCAAAATCTTTTGCCACCCATTTCATATGTTTTCTCGCCTGCAAACTTGAAACCAAATGACCGCGAATATCATAAATATATATCATTTCACCAGATTTGGGATTATCGGATATTAGAATATTGCACATTAGATTAAAGGGATTTGGAAATATATTAAAATATTTCGTCAAATTACTCTTGCGTTCTCTAATAAAATGTGGGTCGTATTCGAATGCTCCAATATCCGGAGCTGATCCGATATAGCCATCTGAAAAATTCGGAATAATCGTGCCCTTATCTATTATAGGTGAAGTCGATTCAGGAGTGTAGTCAACACTCAATCCCGGATCGCCAGTATGTATGGTGTTCTGAGATAAGCATAAAATCGGAAACAATATCAAAATTAAATAGATTTTTATTAACTCAAAGATCATTCCGTTTACATTTATGTTAGAAGTTCTGCTTCCATTGCAACTTTTCTTATATCTATATTCACCGGACATTCTCGAATGCAACGTCCACAACCGACGCAAAGTTGTATATCCTTGTATTTCTTAGCAAAAAATGACAATTTATGCATCATTCGTTGACGTATTCTATGAAGTTGTGTTAGTCTAGGATTGTGTCCCGATGCCTCGAGGGTGAAGTTCTTAAATTGACATGCATCCCATGTTCTATATCTTCGTGCATATTTATCAATAATTTCATCGTTAATATCGAAGCAGTAGCAACTCGGACACACAAATGTACAGATTCCGCAACTTATGCACCTATCTCC
>JAUXEQ010000071.1 GCA_030620455.1 bacterium
GCTTTATGAAAGTTTCCCTATGTACTTCCATAGCTGCCATGTCTTTTTTTCCGATTGCTCTCCTAAGTAAATCGGCTTCTCCCAATGTATATCCTGCAAGTTTTTGGGCTAAAAGCATCACTTGCTCTTGATATACAGCTATACCATAAGTAGTTCTCAAAATATCCTCAACATATTTATGAGGATATTCAACTTTCTCTTTGCCGTGCTTTCTGTTAATAAAACTGTCGATAAATTTCATTGGACCAGGACGATACAGTGCACTCATAGCGATAAGATCCTCTATATTATCAGGTTTAAGACTGCGCAAGCATTTTCTCATTCCATCACTCTCAAACTGAAAAATTCCTATTGTATCACCTTCTCCGAACATCTTATAAACTTCTTCGTCATCCATTGTAATGATATCCAAATCAAGCAAATTTTCTTCGTACATATTCACTAATCTAACCGATTCGCGCATAATTGAGAGTGTTGTAAGACCTAAAAAGTCCATTTTTAAAAGTCCGATTTTCTCTAAGGAGTCCATGCTAAACTGAGTAGTTATCTCACCTTTTGAGGTCCTATATAAAGGCACATAATCCACTAATTTACCTGGAGTTATTACAACTCCAGCAGCATGAACCCCCGCATTTCGAGGAAAACCTTCCATTTTCATTGCATAATTCATGACTTCTTTAATTCTTGGGTCCTCATTATAGAGTGCCTTCAAATCATTAGATTCTGCAAAACTCGATTTAATTGTGTTGCCAAGTATCATCGCCGTCAACGCGTTAGTTTCTCGGAATGGCAAACCGAATATTCTACCTACATCTTTGACTGCCTGTTTGGATTTCAATGTATTGAATGTTATAATTTGACAAACAGATTCAGCACCGTATTTGTTTCGGGTATATTCAATAACTTTATCCCTATTCTCGTCGTCAAAATCTATATCAAAATCCGGCATCGAAACTCTCTCCGGATTTAAAAACCGTTCAAATAGTAAATTATATTTTATTGGATCAACGTTAGTTATGCCAAGGGAATATGCCACAAGGCTCCCACCACTTGAACCCCTACCTGGACCAATCCATACACCAAGCTTTCGTGCATTATCCGTTATCTCAGCAACGATAGAAAAATAACTGGAAAAATTCATCTTCTCGATGACACTTAATTCATATTCTAATCGATGCCCGAGTTCTTTGGTAATCTTTTTATATCGCTGCTTAAGTCCTTCCTCAGCTCTTTGAGCGAGGTATTGATCAACATTTGCAAAACCATCAGGAACTTCAAATTCTGGTAAGTGATTTTTCCCTAACTCAATATTTACATTTGTCATTTCCGCAATCTTTAGTGTATTATCTATTGCTTCGGGGATATCATTGAATAAATTCTGCATTTCCTGAGGAGATTTAAGGTAAAATTCATAAGGCAACATTCGCATTCTGTTTTCATCACTAAGTTTTGAATCGGTTTGAATGCACAGCATTTTATCATGAAAATCAGCATCCTCTTTTTCTATATAGTGTACATCATTTGTTGCTACAGTTTTAATTCCCATTTCATTGGCAAGTTGAATTAATTTTGGGAGAATTACTATCTCATCGTTAATATTATGGTTCTGCAACTCAATAAAAAAGTTTTCTGTCCCAAAAATCTCTAAAAACCATCGTGCTGCTTCCTTAGCTTCATCGTAATTTTCTCTTTTCAAGTTCCACGGAATTTCACCCTGTAAACAACCTGAGAGCACAATAAGACCTTCTGAATGTTTTTCCAATATCTCCCTATCGATTCTAGGTTTATAATAAAAACCTTCGAGAAATGCTATCGAGGAAAGTTTGATTAGGTTTCGATATCCTGAATTATCCTTAGCTAAAACAGTTAAATGAAAATTTTTCCTGTTTTTATTAAGGCTATCTTTTTTATCCAAGCGTGAATAAGGTGCAACATAAAATTCTTGTCCAATAATAGGGTGAATTCCGGCTTTTCTCGCATATTCATAAAATTCAATAATTCCGTGTAAATTCCCGTGATCTGTTATAGCGATCGCAGGCATTTTAAATTTAATAGCCTTATCGATTAGCTCTTTAATTCTACAAGCACCATCGAGAAGACTATATACTGAATGATTATGAAGATGTATGAACATTTTAAATATACGGATTAAAATACCTTTTCGATGTAAGAAAAGGCATGTTGGAAAAAAATCAAGGATTAGGTTATTTCTATGAAATTAGAGTTCTAATTTCGATAAGTTCTTCCTTGATATCTGAAAGAAAGGATTTGTAATCCACCTTCTGTAGCTTTTTGGATTTCTTAATTTTCCTGATCCTGTGTTTAGCGCCTTCAATAGTATATCCCTCCACATAAAGGAGGCTTTTAATCAGTTGAACAAGATCGATGTCCTTTCGACGATAAATCCTGTTTCCGGCTCGGTTACGTTTGGGTCTTAGAAATGAAAATTCGGTCTCCCAATAACGTAGAATGTGAGGTTTTAACTCGGTCATTTCCCCCACTTCGGTAATGGAATAGTAGAGCTTTTCCTTCCTTCTGATTGTTCTTGGCATATCTCACTCCCAGAAAGGTTTTTCCTCTCCAATAATTATTCTTTTTATATTTTCTCTATGCGTAATTGTTATAAAGATTGCAAGCGCCAATGCAAAATATTTGTGTACGGATAAATCTAAAATAAAGCAGAACCCAGCGAAGCACCAAACAGCTAAAAGAGAACCTATAGATATGCGTTTGCTTGATAAAACACCAAATACAAACGCTACAAATGCAAGTATTGCAGGTACAATCACCAAAAGAACTGCTACTCCAAAACTTGTACTTACTCCTTTCCCTCCTTTAAATCTTAACCATACTGGGAAACAATGACCTATAATGGCTGAAAACGCAGCAAAATAGGGTAAAAAACCTTTTCCAACAAAGAAATAGATAATTAAAAATGCAGCAATTCCTTTAAGAGCATCTAATACAGCAACGAAAGCACCAAGTTTTTTACCAAGGACTCTCGATACGTTTGTTGCTCCGATGACACCGCTGCCATGCGACCGAATATCCGTTCTCTTTTTTAGCCATACAAGAATATAACCAAATGGAATAGAACCGAGAATATATCCTATGGCTATTGAATGTAAAATATTTGCCCATAACGGAATATGCATTATCTCCTCTGTTTGAATCGAAGTTTAAATGTAACACCTTGATAGTCGAAGCGTTCCCTTATTTGATTAGTAATATATCTTTGATAAGAAGGTGCAATCGCATACGGTAATTTCGAGAACAAAATAAACTCTGGTGGTTGAATATTTGTTTGAACAGCGTACATAATCTTCGGTTTTCTTCCTCTGTAACGTGGTGGCGGATGTTCATTTTGAAGATGATGAATTAATTCATTAAGTTTGGAGGTTTGAATTCTCATTGTGCTGCGTTCAACAACTTCTTGTGTGGCTTCCATAAGTTTAAAGATATTATGACCTGTTTTTGCCGATGTAAAAACTATTGATATAAAGTTTAAAAATGGTGCCTCTATTCTGATTTTTCGTTCAAATTCCCTTTGTAATTCAGCAGTTCGAACTGGAAGAAGATCCCACTTATTCATAGCTATTATTAATCCTTTATATCTCTCGATAATTGTTGCAGAAATTTTTTTATCTAAACGTGTTAAACCTTCTGTGGCATCCATAACAAGTATTGCAACATCGCATTCCTCTATGGCATTTAAAGTTCTCAGTCCGGCAAAATAAGTTATGTCGTTTTGTCTTCGAAATAATCCTGCAGTATCGACTAATCTATAGACAATCCCTTTGAACTTGAATTTCTCATCAACAGCATCGATAGTTGTTCCTGGTTCTGGATTAGTTATTACAATTTCTCTTCCGACCAATTTATTTGCAATTGAAGATTTGCCGACATTAGGTCTCCCAACAATTGCAACCGAAATTTCATCGCTAGGCTTTGTTTTTGTGGAATGGCGTGGTGGGAGTTTTTCAACAATTTCGTCTAATAGATCACCAGTTCCATAGCCCAATTTTGCCGATACTCTAAATACATTTCCAACTCCAAATCCCTCCGCTTCTGCACCAGACCAGTTATCCATTCTCTTATCAACTTTATTTACAACAACAATTATAGGTTTATCGACTTTTCTAAGCATTTCAGCAATTCTATAGTCTTCCGTCAATAAATTATTTTCGACTACGAATAAAATCTCATCAGCCTCCTCAATAGCTGTTGTAGCCTGTAGAGTCACCGATGCTTCTATATCTGACTCGGGTTTTGATAAAATGCCTCCTGTATCGACGAGAAAAAACTCTCTTCTATTCCATGTCATAGAAGCATAATTTCTGTCTCGGGTTATTCCCGGTAGCTCATGCACAACAGCTTTTCTTCGATGAAGTAATCTATTGAATAATGAGGACTTACCAACATTAGTTCGTCCTATTATTGCAATGATAGGCGTTTTTCTCCAAGAATTAGACATATAAACTCTCCAATGCGGTAACAAAACAAAATAATAATTGTGCAACACGATTAGCATTATAGTGATAGGCATCTCGATAGTCAAGGATAATATTAAAAAAACTATACAAGCCTTTGGTAAAATTTAGAATAGGATTATTATTAATAAAAAAAACAGGTAATTAATACACTTATTATGTGGTCTAAGTAGATTTTGCATTTTCTAAAATTCTGATAAAATATTTATGTTATGAAATTAGAAAATCTCTTTTTCCTGTTGCTTAAATTCATAATCCAAAGATAAAATGCACCAAAAAGCATCCCACCAAGATGAGCTATGTGCGCAATACCGTCTGCGCGACTTGTAATAGATGCTATTAATTCTATTATGCCAAAGAGTATAACTAAATATTTGGCTTTCATGGGGATAATGAAGTATATAAGCAATATTTTGTTAGGAAATAAAATTCCATAAGCCAATAGCAATCCATACATTGCACCTGATGCACCTATTGTTGGTATGTTGGTCATTAAAAATGAACAAATTCCTGCTCCAATTCCTGTAAAGAAATAATATGAAAGAAATTTCTTGCTACCCCATAGTCTTATCAAATCCTGACCGAAAATAAATAGAACAAACATGTTGAAAAATAAATGTAGAAAACTCCCATGCAAAAACATATAACTCACGAATTGCCATATATATAACTTACTTCTTATAAGAGATGGCATTAAAGCAAAATGATAAATTATGATTCGAGGCAATAAAATCTGTACAATGAACAGGCAAACATTTATAAGTATAATTACAATTATTGTTGAATGAGGTTTAGGAAATCCAATTCTCCTATACGTTGTTCTGTAATAACCATTATTCATATCTTGAATTCTCATTATTGAAATCATTTAATTTTTTAATGATAAGTTACCACGCTCCACCGCCACCACCACCGAAACCACCGCCTGAAAATCCACCACCCCCAAATGCGCTCCCACCTCCTGAAGCAAAACTACCTCTTGGTCTTGCAGTCATACTATTAGACGCAAGATTTATTGCTTTACCCAAACTTTCTATAAAATATACTGTTGTAAACGCTTCTTGACCTTTGAACCATTGCGGTGGTTGTTGGAAAATTCCTTCAAAACTTTCAACCCAAAGGTCTGAAATACCGAAGACCATCGCGTATGGAAGATATTTCTCGAATAGTTCTGGGTGTTCCTTAGCCATCTTTTTTATCCTATCTTTTTCAGCTCTTTTAATAAATTCTTTAAATCCGAGTGCATGTAAGGCAGCAGCTGCACCCTTTCTGGTTTTTCGAGGCATAAATGGTGAAAACAGGATGCTTATTAATCCTGTCAGACTAAATCCTATGAGAAGAGGAAGTGCGCTAAATCTGAAGAAGAAAAAGAAAAGCGACCCAAGTGCAATTAGGAAAAACCCAATGAATTTGTATTTGCTGCGAACAGTTTCTGGGTTTTTTGGGAAATAACCACCCACAACTAATTCTTCATAAAGCAAACTTCTCAATTCCTTAAGATTTGTGTAAAAACTATTCTTTAATGTGGATAAGAAGATAACCTTAACACCATCGGGTTCACCCAAATCCGCAGGCGTAATTCCAGATTTTGTAGAGCCAACGGAAAATAGGTCAGCTAGAAATTGTCTTTCAAAAAATTTCGTACTTTCATCCAAAAAAGTGCTTTTATTAAGAATAAGTGCATAGTCTTTTTTAGTAAAAAATATAAAGTTTTCAGAATCAGCTTCTATAATTCTTATATAACCTCTTACAGCAAGATCTACTAATGTCGACGTAATATCGGTTATATCCGCTCGTTCATCAACTAATGTTCCCACCTCAGCAGCAGATAAGCCCTCGGGTGGTTCATATTGCACGGCGATAACAGACTTTTCCAACGGATCACGTCCTAATTGATACCATCGAGAATACATGTATAGAAATACAATAGGTGGAACCAGTAATGTGAAGAGCCATAATATATTACTTAAGAATATTTTTAATATCTTATCCCAAGTATTTGGCTCCTTTATAATTCCCTTAGGAAATTTTATTGCAATACCAAAACTTTCATTGGGTTTTATATTCGCAGATGAAAAGTATATACTTCTTCCGAATTTATAGAACTCACAATTCTGCGAATCAGAACCATAACGACCAGAAAAACACTTCGCATCGATTTGAGAAGTATCGACACTCGGGGGTATTGTTACCTCAGCTTTAACATCGTATAGCACAATGGGCCATTTATGACCTGTAATCTCAAGCCAAAGTTCATCATATGATTTAAAGTAGTTAAAAACACCTTCCATTGTATATGTTATAACATATGTCTGAATGCCTGAGAGCTTTTTGTTCTTTCGCCCAATTTTTATCTCTATGTTTCCTCTACTTTTAATTACTTTATACATTCTTTTTTTGCCATTTTCATCAGTAACGCTTCTAACCTTTATATCCAATACTCTTTTACCAAATTTACTAGAGTATTTATATGGGATTGTGCGGAATAATCCATGGTGAAGCTCTTCCTCGAAATCCATTACAATAGTTTCCTCCATTTTTACGTAACCGCTCTCGATAATTTGTATCTTACTGTTGAAGGAACTGATGTAATATGCGTTAGAAATAGAAATATATAGCAGTATTAATATTATCGCTTTTTTCATTTCTTATAAATCTCCTATTATATTTAATTTCTCTCAATCATGAGTTTAAATTGAAGATGAATATGTTAATAATATACAAGACAAAGATCTCAAGTCCAACGGAATCATTTATTAATATCGACTCCTAATCATATCGTTGAGATTACTTACAACTGTTCTAAATAAGTTATAAA
>JAUXEQ010000031.1 GCA_030620455.1 bacterium
AGTGGCGATTCTACCCATAACTGGTCTCTTCATCCTATCTCGATCTCCACCTGCACCGAAAATAACAATCACTCGATCCTTTGTAATGCTTCTCATGGTTACAAGAAGATTTCGCAACGCTTCAGGAGTATGTGCGTAATCTATAACTACACCGAAAGCCTGTCCCAAATCGACCAGTTGAACGCGTCCCTTCATTGCTTTAAATTCCTCTATTGCCTTAATTATAATTTCCGCTTCATACTCTAACGCAAGGGATGTCGTCATTGAGGCTAGAATATTGTAAATATTAAATTCTCCAATTAATTCTGTCGTAATATCGAATTTTCCCCATGGAGATTTAACTTTAAATCTACTTCCATATATCCCAGTATCTATTTGTTCTGCAATAACATCGGCAGAACTATTATGGATTCCGAATGTCCACATATCTCCGGGAACACATTGTGCGACAACATCATAAACTTCATCATCAGCATTAATAATCGATAGCGATGATTTTGGTAGGTTATGGAAAAGGATACATTTGGCATCTAAATACGATTTCATATCTCCATGATAGTCGAGGTGATCTTGAGAAAGATTAGTGAATATTGCGACTTCAAATGGTACACCCCAAACTCGTTTCTGTGACAACCCATGAGATGACACCTCCATTGTCACAGTTTCTATCTCGTGTTCTTGCATCTGAGATAAAATTTTCCATAATAATTCGGCGTTGGGAGTTGTAATTGGCAAGTTTTTGTATAATCCATCCTCGAACATATAACCGAGAGTTCCGATCAAACCTGCTTTTTCTTTCGATTTCGTGAGTATCTCCCATAGCAAATGCGTTACAGTTGTTTTCCCATTTGTTCCTGTTACACCTATTATTCTTTTTGGAATTCGACCGTATAACTCTTTCAAACCAAGAGCCAGAGTTTCTCTTGCATCTTTGCACTTAATAATCGGAACTTCCTGAAAGATTTCTGAATACTCGAGAGAAACAATTAATCCTTTTGCTCCCCTCGACAATGCATCAGAAATAAAATCGTGTCCATCGTATGTCAGCCCTTTTATAGCTACGAAAGCAAATCCCGGCTGGATTTCTCTGGAATCGCTTGTAATACCCATAAATGGACAGTCTATTAGTTTGCCTGAAACTTCACAGTCCAAGCTTTGAGCAATTTTATCGAATACATCACATATTGTTTTCATTAATTTCGGCATCGTTATAATTCTTTGTCCTGACATTCTAATTTGACCTTTAAATTTTTTGGTACCTGAACATACGGTTCAGGAAATTGCTCTCGAATTGTGCCATACCCGATTAATTCGAAATCCAACCCAATCTCGGTAAGCTTTTTAATTGCAGTTCTAACAGATAAATTCGTTAAATTAGGAACCAAAACAGAATCCAAAGTGTTAATCGTATTGTTTCCCAAATAAATAGTAACTGTATCTTTACTTCGTAATTTTATTCTTGGAGATGGTAGTTGTGCAACAACAAATTCACCAACACCAGATAATTTTCCTATAAGTCCTCTTTCGTTGAGTATTGATAATGCTTGATTTGGATTCATATTTTTGATATCTGGAACATGTATTTCGTATTCATTATTGGATTTAATTGTCAATTTCTGTGAGCGTGAGGAAGCAAATATACCTGCGCTAATTGCTTTTTCAATAATAGATCTGAAAACGGGGGCTGCCACAGAACCTCCATAATGCCTGCCAGCCTTTGGATTATCTACTACAACAATTCCTATTATGTATGGGTCTTCTAATGGGGCTATTCCCAAAAACGAAGAGTAATATTTGTTCTTATCATACCTTCGATTATCCTCACTAAACTTATGAGTAGTTCCGGTTTTACCTGCAATTTTTATAAATGGGGACTTGGCAGCCCTACCTGTTCCTCTGTTAACAACTTCGCCTAATACAGAAAGAATTGAATCCGCAACAAAATCTGGGATGACTTGTCTTACAAGAATTGGTTCTCTCCTTAAAACAACCTGATTATCGAAACTAACTATCTCTTCAACTATAAACGGTTGCATTAACTTCCCGTGATTTGCAATTACTCCGTATGCTCGTAAAAGTTGCAAAGCTGTGGAAGAAATCTCGTAACCCATGGGCAAAGTTAACATCGTCGTCGCACTCCATTTCTCTGGTGGACGAAGAACACCATCCATTTCTCCTGGAAAATCGATGTTAGTGATTGTTCCAAACCCAAATCGCTTTGCGTATTTGTAGAGAGTTTTTTTTGTTAGTTTTTGAGCTATCTTAACTATTCCAATGTTACTTGAATAGATGAGAACTTCTGCTGCTGTAATTAAACCCATTGGTTTAACATCTTCTACTTCACGGCTATCGAACTGACATATTCCCAAACCAGCGTCTATTGTATCACCAAGCTCAATCTTGTTTTCAGTTAATGCTGCGCTCATCGTAACACTTTTGAACATTGAACCCGGTTCAAATACATCTGTAACAGCTCGGTTTCTTCGATGATCTTCAGGATATTCATTAGGCTTGTTGGGATCATAATTCGGAAAGGAAGCCTTCGAGAGAATTTCCCCTGTTAGTGGATCTAAAAAAATTGCTGTTGCAGCATCAGCTTTGTTTTTTTCTACTGCTTGTTCCAATTCCCTTTCAACCAACTCCTGAAGCCTAATATCGATTGTTGTATAGAGATCATTACCCGGAACAGTTGGTTCTTTCGTATTCTCTGGGAGAGGATATGTTCTACCGATTGCATCGATTACTATTATTCTATCCGAGGATTTCCCGGAAAGTTTTTCGTCATAGTATAATTCTAATCCTTCCAATCCTTTCCCATCGGTACCAACAAAACCAATAACCGACGATCCGACTTTTCCTTGTGGGTAGATACGGTTGAACTTTGGAATGACAAAAATCCCTGGGAGTTGAGATTCTTTAACCTCCAATCCAAGTTCAGGAGAAACTGTACGCTCGATATAAACAAAATATTTTTTCTGCCCTGTGTTTATTTTTTCCCCGTAAAAACCGATAGGTTTTCGAAAAATTCTGCAAAGAACAGAATCCACATAATTTGTATCGATAATGCATGTTGGGTCGGCATGTATGTCGTAGAAAAGGTTGTTAATTGCCAATGGAATTCCGTTGCGATCGAATATATTTCCTCTGGGAGCTGGGGTTGGCTTTTTCCTTAATTGCTGAACTTTGGCAAGATTTTTGTATAAATCCACGGAAAAAATCTGAATTGCCACAAGCTTTGAAATCAGAACTATAACTAATATAGCCCAAACGATAATAATCCCCACCAGCTGATCGCTTTTTTTTGAAGCAATCATTATCTCGATCACTCCCTGCTACTTTATATATTGCCAAACAATTCTTCTCCATTTATATTGACATTATTGTCGTCTTTTGGTAATGAATTTCCATTAAGAAATTTCAGTAATTTCCCAAGACCAGCATAATTGCATGTTTTTCCCTTATCATAAGATAGGATTTTAACAATAATTAGATTTTCTGGAGACGTGAATTCCATATTTCGGAATTCCTTAGCCAAACCTTCAATTCTACCCCTCGAAGCGAGACCCGCTATTTGCGTTTCTAATTCTACATTCATAGTTCGTAATACTGCAAGTTCTTCTTCCTGTTGAGAAATATCTCTGCACAAAGTTACCATTCTACTGCGTTCCCAAACCATAAATATTGCAAGAATACATCCAACAAGAACTAACATTAAAACCTTCGAATATTTAATTGTTACAGGTGTAATTTTTATCAAACCATTCATTGCAACACCTCAACTTTTTCAGCGGCTCGAAGGTGTGCGGATCTCGCTCGAGGATTTTTCTCTATCTCATCCGCTCGAGAAATTAAAGGCTTCTTGGTCAAAACTTTTAATGTCTTCCTGTGACCACATCTACAAACTGGCATCCTTGGTGGACAAATGCAGTCTTTGGATTCTTGCAAGAAATAATTCTTGACTATCCTATCTTCTCCTGAGTGATAGCTTATTACTACCACTCGTCCACCAGTTTTTAATATCTTAACAGCTCCGTATAGACCTGATTTAAGGTTTTCATATTCATTATTAACTTCTATTCTTATAGCCTGAAAAACCCTAGGGATTACATCATTCCACAGTTTTTTGGGGTATGAAATCATAACTATTTCTGTGAATTTTAATGTATCTCCTATCGGAGAAACACTCCTTGCTTTGAGAATATTAAAAATGAGTTTATTAGTTTCTCTTAAATCGCAATAGTTTTTAAAAATCTGCGAAAGCTTATCGGCAGGATATTTATTTAAAACAGTGAAAGCAGACTTTTTTTGATCTATATCAAAGCGCATATCCAATGGACCCTTACGCTTGAATGAAAATCCTCTCTTTGGATCTTCAACATGTTCATTTCGAAGTCCAATATCGAAAACAACTCCATCGACATATTTTACATCAACTTCTTCTCTCACAATTCTTTCAACCTCGGCGAAATTGCCTCTTATTATTTGAATTCGCTTCCCAAATTTTTTTAGTCTTGTTTTTGAGTTTATTAACGCCAAAGGGTCCAAATCAATTCCAATAACTCTTCCATTCGAATCCAGACTTTCGAGTATCTTTTCGGCGTATCCACCGTCCCCCAATGTAGCATCGATGTATATACCGTCCTTTTTAGTTAATAAGTACTCAAGAACCTTATCCGTCAGAACGCTCTGATGTCTCTGAGTTTGCATTTTTTGCTCGTTTTCCTCGGATTAGCGAACCAAAGAACATTTTGGCTCCTGAATCATAATCTGTCTTACTTTTCTCTTTAAATTCTGAATACTTTTTCAGATCCCAAACTTCTATCCAATCCACAACACCGAGGATTAAAGTCTCATCTCTAATATTGCTTTCTTCTTGCAAAATCTGCGGAATAAGAATTCTGCCCTGAGTATCAACGCTTGTATAATGAGCCCACGATGCAAATTCTCGATAAAAATTCAATCCATCTTCAAAGGAAAGATAAGATGGATCAAAATTATTGATGAATTCCTCAAATTTATTAGTAGGGAAAATTGAGAGACATCCTCCAATACCTTTGGTAATAACGAACTCAGTATAACCTAAACCTATACCAGCCTTCATCATTTTTGCAGGAAGAGCTATTCTTCCCTTTTCATCAATTTTATGTATATACCTGCCTGCAAACATGTTAAGTCCAAAACCCCCTTAAGACTTGCATTTTATTTCTATGCATTACAGCCACTTACCACTTCTCCCCATCTTTCCCCATATTTATACACAATAATATGAGTATTTTCCCCGTTGTCAAGGACATTTTTCCTTAAATAATTTTTTTTGTCTATTACTATTTTAGACACAGATAATGATTTTTATCGACCGTAATAAGAATCCTATACGGAAATCCCTTGCAGTTTAGTAATTATATAGCAAATTAGTTTGGTCACAAAGGAGGTGAAATGGATATTGAAAAGCTATTATACGATGTTAAATCCTATTATGAAGGTATTATAGACCAATTAGTTCCGATAGTAGTCGAGCAAACTGCAAGAGGTGAAAGAGCATACGATATATTCTCCCGACTTCTAAAGGATCGAATAATATTTTTGGGAACTATGATAAACGATGTGGTCTCAAACCTTGTTGTAGCTCAGATTTTATTCTTGGAGGCTGAGGACCCTAATAAACCAATATCTCTATATATAAATTCTCCAGGTGGAGATGTAACCTCAGGATTGGCTATTTATGATACGATGCAATTTTCGAGAGCACCTATTTCCACAACTGCAATCGGTCAGGCTGCATCGATGGGCGCAATTCTCCTTGCTGGTGGTGAAAAAGGGAAAAGATCGGCTCTTCCCAATGCAAGGATAATGATTCACCAACCGTGGGGTGGTGTTCAAGGTCAGGTTAGCGATATAGAAATACATACTAAGGAGTACCAAAGACTTAAGATTTTACTTCATGAAATTTTGGCAAGGCACACTGGTCAAACACTTAAAAAAATTAGTAAAGATGCAGATAGAAACTACTTTTTGACAGCCGAGGAAGCCCTTGAATACGGGCTTATCGATAAGATTTTCGATAAAACTGAACTTCCAAAAGGTTAACAATATTATCATCTTCATTATATTCTTATTCTTGAAAATTTTTTCAAAACAATATGATACTATCGACTTTTATATGATATAAAAAATCTATAAGTTAAAAATTTGGAATAAAGTTCATAAAATAATATAGGAAATCAGGTTTTTTGGGTCTCAGAAAAGTACTAATCTATTTCACTTTCTTTAAAAGCTTGATTATAAAAATAATCTATTGTTATTCTTAATCGATGAAACCTAGATTATCCTAAAAACAATTTGACATAAAAATTTTTATTTCTTTATTTTGAAAGATATTTAAGCCAATAATTTTAAAACAATATAGAAAGGAGCATTTTCGATGGTCCATTATTTTAATAACACTGGATTCTTGAGGTGGCCTCTTTTATTTCTATTAATAATAGGACTAGTTATAGCCATAGTAAAATTATGGTTACTAGTAAGAGCAAAAACCAACTCAAAAAAATTCCTTAAAATAATTCTTAGTACTGTTGAAAAAGATGGAATAAAAAAAGCCATTGAAATATGCGAGAAGACTCGAGGACCGGTTTCTGCCCTTTTCCACGCGGGTTTATCAAAAACTAATCGTGGTTTAGAATACGCAGAAAATGCTATTGAAAATGAAGCAGCCATACAAATGGGTCTTTTGGAAAAAAGTATGGTTTGGCTTTCGACGATAATCTCAATATCCCCGATGCTTGGATTTCTTGGAACAGTCCAGGGCATGATCCTTGCTTTCGATCAAATCGCTCGCTCTAATGACATTGTCCCATCAGAAGTCGCAGGAGGTATTTCTGTTGCTCTGCTTACTACATTTATGGGATTAGCTATTGCGATTCCAATGCAGTTTTTTTACAACTGGTTTGTTTCAATCATTGATGGAATTGTAATAGATATGGAGGATTCTTCAAATCAATTGGTAGAAAATCTTATAGAAATGAATGTGTTGAGGAAAGCGGAGAAATGATATGGCTCTTCGAATTCATAAGAAAAAAATTCTTAGTAGAGAATCTGAAATTCCTACAGCTTCACTTGCTGACATTGTGTTTCTTCTATTGATATTTTTCCTTGTTACTACATCGATGAATCCCGATAAAGGACTCGGTCTTACGCTTCCACCACCTGGCGAGGAGACTAAAAGGCACAAAGAAGATATTTTGCCGATTTTTATAAATTCAGCAGGCGAAATGCTCATCCGAGAAGACATTGTTAGTTTGAATGAGATAAAAGAAATTGTTAAAGGAAATTTCAGAAAAAATCCTAAATTAGTAATATCGTTGATTATAGATGTAAACGCCGAGTATAGGTACATGGTTGATGTATTAGATGAGATAAAGCTTGCTTTCGACGATCTGAAAAAGGAGAATCCAGACTTCAAGGAAAGTATTTCTCTGGCTACGCCAGCATTTTGAGTTTATGTATAATCGATGTCTATGTATAAGAGGTAAAAAATGAAAATTAAAACAAAAGCAAAACGCTCTTCAAGAATTCCTACAGCTTCTATTGCAGATATTGTTTTTCTGTTGTTAATATTTTTCATGTCTGTAACTGTTTTCAAAGAGTATCAGGGATTGAGAGTTGAATTACCACTGGCTAAAGCAACCAAGAAAATAGAACGAAAGAGGATGATAACTCATATTTGGATTAATGCCCAAGGGGAAATAAATGTCGATGATGTTATGGTCACTCTTGAGAATATTAGTACAGTCATGTGTCAAAAGATTTCAGAAAATCCTGCGACAATTGTATCTCTGAGAGCTGATTCACGTGTTAAATACGCTATCGTAGCGCAAGTTATTGAAGAACTTAAACAAAGCAATGCTCTTCGCGTTAATTTCGCTACTCTCACCGAAGGAGGTGAGACAGGATGAAGTATATAGACCCTAAGGCAGACCTAAAAAACTACTGGCTTCCACTCGTTCGAAGAAAAGCTATTATTATTACTCTGCTTAGTCTAACTCTAATCGCCATAGTTTTCCCGGAGTTTAAAGTCAAGGCACTTAAAAATTTTGAGTATCAAGTTGCAATAGATGTTGAGAATGTTCCTATAACCAAACAGGAGATCAAAAAAACAGAACAACCGAAAGCGCACATAGCAGAGGTTATCGAAGCTGATCCGGAGGAAGAAGCTGACACTCAGCAAATTATTTCGGAATTGACTCCCGAAAAACCACCACCTCCTCCTCCTGAAGATATGGAAGTGTTCCCTTACATTAAAGTTGAAGTAAAACCAGAATTAATTAATCGTCCAATACCCGTTTATCCTGAGCTGGCAAGGAAATCCGGACTCGAGGGTGTTGTAGTAGTGAGATTTACTATAGATACTAATGGAACAGTTCTTAAAGGTAGTGCAACAGTAAAATTAGCTAGACCAGAAGGTATTTTCGAAAATGCCGCTCTGCAAGCAATATACCAATGGAAATTTTCTCCAGCATACCAGAGAGATCGAAAGGTTCGGGTAAAATGGGAGCAACCTATACAATTTAAAATAAGCAGCGGCAAGTAATTTTTTCAACCTATTAATAACACTGTTATACAATAAAACTCAATCCGAATTTATATTGAGACTAATTCTCACTTTCTGGGTATGCTCAAAAAAATTGCAGCAATTTCGAAAGAATTTACGGTTAATCCGATTAATAAATTCCTGATAAACATATGAAAACTATAAAGAGAAATTTTCTCATTTCAATTTTATTCATCGTATGGATTTCACTCACTATTTCATACGCAAATGGTATTACTTATTTTAATATCTTTTCTGTTATATTCCCTTCCCCGATCTTTGCAACCGAATACCTTGTAATCAAAGGCGATACAGTTTGTGCAATTGATTCCACTCTATTTTCACGCGTTACCGACGAAGCATACGATTCATTAATATCTTCTGGAGCTTGCGATAGTTTGCTGGAAATAGAACGTTTGGGTGAAGATACTTTCGCTGTGTATCTTTCAGATTCCCTTTTATTTAAAGTTAGAATATCCGATGAATTTGATCAAGATGTTATGATTATCAGGTTAATAGCGAGAGCTGTTCAACACATCAAAACAGAAAAGGTAAAACCAAAAATAATTCTTTCGAAAAACGTTTACAAACTTATCCTTCTATTTATATCACCAATTATCTTTGTCTTTCTTGTTTTTATTTTAAATAGGGTTTCTAAGAAACTTGTAAGAACAATAATCCATCAAGAAGGTCATTTTATCAAGGATTTCAGAATTGGCAAACTAACCATTTTCCCAGCAAGAGATGTAGTCCTTCTATTAATAAACATTGTAAAATGGCTTAAAATCATACTAATAATCATACTTTTTTACGTTTTATTAATGTTTATTTTTTCATCGTATCCCGGTACTCATGATTTGGCAAGCAAAGCTATCACTGCCGTATTAGGAATACTTCAAAAAGTGGGTATTTTCCTTCTCAAATTTGCTGGCTACGTTTTATTAGCTATTGTTTTCACTTTCTTCGCAAGATTATCGCTTAGAATTGTTGAAATAATATTTCATCATTATCAAAAAAATCCTGAACATCTTGCAATCCCAATAAATGCATTACAACAGATAAAACTAGTTCTTAAGGTCTTTATCTCTCTACTTTTTATTCTTGGATTTATTTTACTAATCCCTGGACCTACTGAAGTCCTTGCTTTTTCCATATTTATTTTAGCACTAATTGTTATTGTTTTAGCAATATTGCCAATTACCAGAAGTTATGTTTTCGGTTATGGTTTGATAGCTAAAAACCTCGTTAAGGTGGGAGATACAGTCTACTATAATGGTGAACATTGGCATGTAGAAAAAATAACACCTTTATATATATTCCTAAAAACTGTAACAGATTCTGTTAATGAAAAGTCAGCCATTATTCTGACAGAAAAAATTATTGAACACGGAATTATAATAGAGAAACAGCACACCTCAGAAAGCAATATTGAAAATAAGGATTGATTAATCCACGATCGTATCATCACTTTTTAACATACAAAATTAGCTTTAAGTAAACCCTAATGATTATATTGGAAATAGCCTTGACATTCAAAAGCATAGAGGATATTTATTATGAACTTGGAGAGGTGCCCGAGCTTGGCTGAAGGGGCACGATTGGAAATCGTGTGTTCCGGCTAAAACCGGAACCGAGGGTTCGAATCCCTCCCTCTCCGATTTTTCATTAAATATAAGTTTTACCAATTCACTTTAATCACATACTGGAGGTTTATTTAAAACATCTAGATTGTAATTTCATTTAATATATTAACCAATTTAAATAGGAGGGGTGCCGGAGCGGTCGAACGGGACGGTCTCGAAAACCGTTGTCCCCTTTGGGGACCGAGGGTTCGAATCCCTCCCCCTCCGAAATTAAACTATAAATTTAGTCTGAAAAACATACATAATAAAAATGAAAAATATAATTCATTGCAATTATTTATTTATTCGTATAAAATAAATTATTATTGTATTTCTTAATAAGCATAAATAAGAATAATATAATTTATC
>JAUXEQ010000214.1 GCA_030620455.1 bacterium
AATAGCAGAGCAGAGAAGTAGAGAGTATCGATAATCATAATTCAGACAATACAATATGCAATAACTACTCTCAAGGTATTATGTTATAAATTCAGTAAGACGTAAAGAAAATGTTTTCTTGCAATACTAATTGCTCGAAACAGATTCGATTAACTTGTCGATATTTAAATTCAAACCCTCGACCCATAATATAGCCTTACCATTGTGCAGAAGGAGTATCGATGGTAATTTAGATATAGGAAGAATTTTCTTGAAGTAATCTATATCCCCAGTAAAAATCCTACCTTCAAGTTCTATTTCATTGCAAAAATCAACGGCTCTTGAAAACTCCTCGGTTTCAACGAAAAGCAGCTTATTAATGGGTAATTTACTAAGTAATTTTATTGTAGATATTGAATTTTCACTCTCGGTGTCGAAGAAAGCCAGCAAAACATTTCCGTTATTCCAATCCTCATTTTTTAAGGATTCTCCATTAATGTCCGAAACATCCTCAATGTTTGGTTCTTTGAACTTCCGAACTAATAGATCTCCCGGTGAAATCATTTCTATCGGAGGAAAACCTAATTTTATGAATACATTCGATGTCTCATCTTCGGAAATCTCGAAGGCATTAACTTTAACAAAAGCCTCGCCGTATGCGTTTCGCCACCCCGAAATTACAGCATAATTTCCTTCGGGGATATCGGTATAAACCAAGAACGAATCCACAACTTCTTCAGGTGGTGTTATGCCCGTTATTCGACCGTCATCAACCTTAATGATGGAATAATCGGTATAATATTCAACATCGGTTTTAGGTTCATTATCATAAAATAATGCTTTCATATATCCTGTTCTTCTCTCCTCTTCCTTTTCTTCCTTCTCGAGCTCAATTCTCTGCCACTCATCTTTCTCGAAATATTCTACCCCTTTATAATCCCATGCAATTCGAGCGGGAATTCCGAGAGTTCTCAATCCCGCTGCTGCAAGCGCTAAACGTTCTAGTTTCCCGCCTGTACCTGCGATTAATAGCTGCTCAGGATTCATCATACCCCCGAAATAGTTTCTGTCCCTTAGTGTATCTATATCATTTTGTATGAACTTTTTAATTTTCTTAGCACATTTTGAGGGTTTGTCACCGGCAAATTTCGAAAATTTCTGCCAGACGGAAGAATACCAATAACCAAAGTCCTCGAATAGAATCCTTGGATTTGCGACATAATCCCAGAAAAGTGAGTCTTCATAATCTTTTTCGAGAGAAAGCTCTCGTTGAGATTTCACATTAGCCCATAATTCCTCCCAACCAGTTGAATCTGGAATTAAGAGGTCCTTCGTTTCCATAGCTTCCCAGAAATCTAATATGTCGTCTTTTTCCTCTGAGTTCGATTCCCAAAACGCTAAAAGATTATTTCGGTTTCCTCGCGATCTATTCATTATGTCAAGGAAACAAGCGGCAAAAGTTGTATCATCGAAAACAGACGCAATATCCTTCTTAACTCCTTTAAGTTTCTCTAATCGAAGATCGTGGCGAAGTTTAGATATTTCCGGGGCTTTATAAGTAGTATCCTTCTCAACTTCGACTTCTTTTCTGACGCGCATCCAGAACATAGTATCTGTGAGAGGTTGGTAATGTAATTTAAGTTCAATTTTTTTAAAATCATCGCCATCGTCGAACGGTACAATTTTAAAATCCCATAACGATTCTATACCAGCAGAAACGAACAATTCCGCTTTTCCTAATGCAAAATGCACAAAACCGTTTTTATCAGTCGACTTGTGAGCGACAGCTCTTATCGATGAATAATTAAACACCGATATCCAAACATCCACACTTTCAGCCGGCAAACCTTCTGCATTCTCGACATGAATGTCGATGCCGGTTGTATCGGAATAATTTGGAGTTAGATTTAACAGCGTGAATCCATCTCTTGCCAGATATATCGGAACTTCCGCGGAATCCATTTTACCCCATGCAATTCCTACGATAATAGGAGTTCTCTTGACAGCCCGAGCAAACCATGCACCATCGAGTGCTGTCATCTCTGCACCACCCAAGAAATGCCATCCTTCCCCAGTCCAAACCTCGACCCATGCATGATTGCTATTCGTGAAGGGCCAATATGGTGTGTATGCTTTCCTAACAGGAATTCCTACTGCTCTACATGCCTTAACGAACAGTATTGCCATCTCTTCGCAGCGACCTATTCCTCTAATAATTGTCTGCTCTGCGGATTGATCCCATCTGGACGTTGATTCGTATTTCATCTTCTCATATGTCCATTCATTTATTCTAAGAACTGCACATTGTAAATCATCACAATCCCGAATTCTATCAAAAAGCTCAGGCATATAAGATTTCCTGAAATATTCCGTTGGTTCCTGAGAAATCCTAAGTGGTAACACATACCTTAAGAAATATTCCTTAGGAATTTCCTCAGCCCACGGAACAGAATCCATTACTGTAGCTAAAGTCTTAAGGTCCTCTAAGAAGGAATCCGCTTTAATCGAGACCAAATCGATTGTTGGCATTTCGGATAGAAGAAATTCGGACCATTCTTTGAGCTTACCGGTTGCGTTTGTTCGAATTTTTTTAATCTCAGGATTTCTTACGCTCGCTTGCTCGAGAGTGAGTGATCTCCCAAATGCGAGTCCAACTAATAAAACTAAAATAAATCCACTAAATTGTATTTTCATTTTTAATCATTCCTATCGTAAATTTGGTTGCCATTTGATAATTAAATAAAATTAATGTGGAGATAATAAATAGAAAGGATAAATATTAACATTTCTTAGCACCCAATATGCTATTACTATTCCGAAAAGGATCCATATTAATATTGCTGGAATATGAAATTCAGGCATCGGTTGTTTTTTAATTGCAATAATAAATCGATTTATTAAAGAGTATGTTATAAAAGGCAATAGAATTACAGTTAAAATATTGGCGCGAATAGCTCCGCTGAAATTTCCATGAAGTATATTGTGTAAAGATCGAAAAGTTCCACATCCTGGACAGTAGTAACCTGTTATTATGAAAAAAGGACATTTGGGGATTAATCTGCAGCTTTCTGGATTGGAGAAGAAAATCATTACAAAAATTAGAAGAATTGCGATAATAACTGAAATCGTCTTTATTTTTTCTCTCATGTTCTATGGCGATTTTTTGCAAACAACTCAATCTTTGGTTAAATTTAACTCATAGTATTACCCAAAATACGTATCAGAATACCTATAATCCAAAAGGCTATACCAGTTATTACAGAAATGTTTGTCCACTTTTTTGCATTAAGGGATGCTATTTCAGCCTTCTCGTAATCTCCAAATTGCATGCTGCTGTTTACCTGTGCCGAATAAATAATTGCTACAATTCCAAACGGTAAACAGCAAAAGATTGTAGCTAAAATCGCCTGAAGAAGGTAATTAGGTATGGGAGCACTGTATCGAGTAGATCGTCTATAAGTATCTCTTACTTGATTTGGGTCGTATGTCGAAGGGAATTTTTGTTGATCGTAAGGCTGTTGTTGATACGGTTGTTGCCGATATTGATCGGGCTCCCTTTGGGTGCTTTCCGGTTGCTTACCTTGTGGTTTTGCTCCCGGTTTATACAGTGA
>JAUXEQ010000090.1 GCA_030620455.1 bacterium
ATAGATGCTTCGACAAATGCCGAAAATATTTTTTTTGAGTAATCATTATCGATAGATTCAGGATGCCATTGGATCGAGAGTATAAACCTTTCACCATCGAGTTCTAATGCTTCAATTGCTTCATCCGGACCTATTGCGGATATTTTAAGTCTATTGCTAATATTATTAACTATCTGATGGTGCGATGAATTAACGACAATTATTTGACAACCTAAGATATCAAAAAGCTTACTTGGTTTTAAGATCCTAACTTTATGCCATGACCTCTTCTCTTTCTCACCATGCCTTCTATGCTCAATTTTAACAACTTGTTTTTTGCTTTTCCACATCTCTGCAATATCCTGATACAGATCCCCTTCGAGGATAACGTTTAAAACTTGATGCCCTCGGCAAACTCCTAAAACAGGTTTCTCGGTGTTTTCAAGGAAATATTTACTAAAATGAAACTCAAAAAAATCCCGACGAGGACTCACGTCTTTTTCATAGGATGAAAGCTTTTTCCCGTAATATTCCGGTGAAATATCTCCTCCTCCACTCATTAATAGTCCATCAATATTGTGTGCTATCTCACAGAATAGTTTTTCATTCGGTTTTTCGATATTAGGTAACAGAACTGGGATACCACCTGCCCAATATATCACATGAGAGTATTCGGACTTTGTTAAATCGGTTGGGAGACCTCTCTTCGTCAAACCAGTAGAGGTTGTAATTCCAATTAATGGACTTCTTCTAATTCTAATGCTCCTTCTTTAACAATATTGATGCTAATAATGGCATCATTATTTCATGATGCCCAATAAAATAAAATCCTTTATTTCTCGAACCGGCTGTAGGTCTATTAACTATATTTTCATTGGGTCTATATTGAAATATCATATCAAAATATCCTACATAAAAATCATTAACTAAATAACCAAGATTTCTCACAGCAGAAATTGACTTTAAAAAAACCTCCGGCATAACAACTGCAGAACCCCATCCTAAAAGGACTCCATTCTCTAATCGCGATACAAAACTGCAAAAGCGTCTGAAATCCCGCATGGCTGTTATCCCAATTGCTGCATCGTTTACTGAGGGATGAATGTGATTTACCTCTGCGCCTGGAATTGTATGAAGAGTAATTGGTACGCCTCGGATAAAAAGACTACATAATATAGATTTTTCTGCATATGGAGGATTTTCCGCAATGAGAGCTCGAGCAATCGACTCCCCATAACCATAACCCAATTGAGAACCTTTGGATATTGCTTTATTGATGAAATCAGCAGTTTCTTTTGTGGTTCCAAAATTTCCTTTTTCAAGCTCGGAGCCAACACATTCAGATGTTTTTCCAAATAATGCAATTTCAACATCGTGAATCCCCAGCGCTCCATTTGCCGAAAATGAAGTGATAAAGCCATTCTCAGCCAATTGAATGATTATAGGAGCTAACCCTAACTTTATAACATGAGCACCAGACAGCCAGAGCAATTCCTTTTTTTTCCCTTTAGCTTCATTTATAGCTTTAACAAGCCTTTTCAAGTCCTTCGAGGCTAAACAATCCGGCATTGAATGTAGCTGGTCGAAACAGTTTTTATCAACTACTATAGGTTTAGAGAAATTTTCGACACTCTCTTTGCTTTTTCTTTCGCTAATGGAAATAGTTCTCAGATTAGCAAATGAAATCTCTTCGTATTTGGGAAATTTTTCATCCATTTATGAAAATCTTGGAGCAAATAGTTTTCTAATCTTAAAAATTTGTAATATAAGAACTGCAAAAATTGCATTGTAAAGTGCAGATGGAAGTACAAATCTCCATAACCCATATAGAATAGCGACATGGTATGAGCTAAGAGAAAGATAGATCGCTCTATCTATAAATTCTGCAACAAAAACAACAAATCCTACAAAAAAAGGATGATTAATATTAAGCTTACCCCGCATCAATGAAATGAAAAGAGCAGCAGTAGCTCGTGCAACCATCCCGGCTCCCATCCATTGAGGATTAAGACAGTCCATAAGAAATCCAGAAAAAGCTCCCCATAAAATAGTTCCTGGTCCCGAAGTACCTAAACCTACTAGGACAACTGCTAATAATCCTAGATCGATATCCCATCCCATAATTCTCAGCGGTGCAAGAAGAGAAGTTCCCGCATAAGTGGCGATGACAATCAAAATAAATCTAAATATAAACTTTTTCATTTTGTCTAAATTAATAACTAAAGTATAAATTCATTCATTCTCGATATTCAAGAATATTTATTCAATATTAACTACAAACATTTATGGGATAATTCTTGTAAATCTACCTTTTCCTTTCTGAGCTTTTGTAGCCTGCTCGATCGAGGTTATAATAACTTCTTTACCACCATTTTCAATAAAATAAATTGAAGCTTCAATTTTTGGACCCATTGAACCCGGTGGAAAATGGTTTTCTTTGTAATATTCCTTTGCATCCGAAACGGTCATTTGAGAAAGATCGATCTGTTCAGGTTTACTAAAATTTAAAGATACTCTATCGATACTTGTAATAATCAATAATTTTTCAGCACCAATATCGAGCGCAAGAACTGCTGACGCTCTATCCTTATCTATTACTGCATCCACTGGCTCGAGAGAACCATCTCGTTTTCTTATAACTGGGATTCCTCCACCTCCAGTGGAAATAATAATCATTCCCGCATTCATAAGGTTTTTTATTGCTTGTTTCTCAACTATTTCCTTAGGCCAAGGAGATGCAACAACTCTTCTCCAACCTCGACCTATATCCTCTCTCATTATCCAGCCTTGCTCTCTGATGAGCTTTTCAGCTTCTTCATATGTATAAAATCGTCCAATAAATTTCGATGGTTTTTTAAATCCCGGGTCATTAGGATCAACAACAACTCTGGTGACAATAGTTGCTACCGAGTGATTAAAATCCATTGAATTAAGCTTATTACCAAGCGCTAATGCCAGAAGAACTCCTATTTCCCCCTGAGTAGTTGCGCCACAAATTGATAATGGCATAGGAACGACCTCATGCTGTGAAAGCTCGACTCTTCGCAATGCATTACCGACTTGAGGACCGTTGCCATGAGTAACTGCAATCTGCCAATTTTCCTCGACTATCGGAGCTAATATAGCCATAGAACGCTTTGCTCTTTCCACCTGAACCTCAAAAGGATCGGTGCCTTTCATAGAAATGGCATTTCCGCCAAGAGCTACAACAATTTTTCTTCCCATGTCTTCCAAAATCCTATCTTATAATAAATAACTTCTTTGAAACAGTATAATCTTTCCCAGAAAGCCTAACAAAGTAAAGACCGGAGTTTAAACAACTTCCATATATATCTTTACCAAACCATGTCATTGCATAACTTCCATTCACCTCACCAATAACATCAACAATTCTACCCATAAAATCTATTACCTCGATTATACCCTCATCCGGGGAATATCCGCTAATAAAACATGATGAATTAAACGGATTAGGTGAAATGGAAATAGAAATTTCATCAGGTTTGAGAGTATTTCTTTGAGAAATCTTCAATCCCCTATACGTATTAACAACTCCAGTTCTACGAATATCATGCCTTGAATGCAACCACATAAATTTATTTTCTTTATACTCGGCGTCGGTATCCCAGACATAAAGTTTCCCGTCATACGCTGCTGCAATAATTTCAGCTAAGCCATCGTTATCTATATCATCGATTGTGGGATATGCAACAATAGCCACCTCAGCTGTAAGCGGAAAACCTTGAGCAATTTCTGAACCATCCATATTATAACCCCATAAAATCTTATCATTCGTAAGTAGAACTTCCACATCTTCAACATCGTCATCTAAATTGCCAATTATTGGTCCTGCCCAATGAACATTCCCAATTGGAATTGGAAACCCAGGATATTCTAAACCTTCGTAAGTTATAACCCAAAGATTATCTTCACTTTGAATAAAAATTTCCTGCTTTTTATCTCTATCGATATCGAATAAAGAAGGCGACCTAATACCATCACCAAAACGTCCTCTGTCAAGGCAGGGAAATCCATCGAGAGTTGTTCCGTCTCCATCGATAGCAAATATTCCTTTCCCTTTTACAAGTATCACAATTTCAAGATCTGTCGTATCATCATCCAAATTCCCCATAACAACAGAACCTAATGGGTCTGCTGGATTTGAAGGAGTTCCATTTATTTTATAGGGGAAACCAGCAACGCGAGATCCATCATGATTCCATGCGTAAACATATCCATTTCCCAAAGTATCGATTCCACCGCCTACAACAATTTCCGGAAAACCATCACCATCGATATCGCCTACTGCAGGTGCCGATGAGCCTATTCCTTTCCGGGACATAAAAGAAGTATCTACTAGATAAGTTGATCCAATATACGGCATTCCATAACAATTTACTATATGAAGCCTTCGAATTTGATCTAACAGTATGATTTCAAGAGTGTTATCGTCATTAAGATCTTCTAAAACAAAAGAAGCTAATATACCAGCACCTAAACTCACAGGAAATCCAGGTTTTAGAACTCCATAAGGATCGAGAGCCCAAAGTAAACCCGGAAAATCTCTTATTGCTACAATAATTTCAATCTCTCCATCGTTATCGATATCTGCAGCTGCAGGTGGCGCCCAAAAACCATTTCTTAATCGAACATCGACGGACAGAATCGGATCGATCCCTGATGTAGAATCAACTAACTCCTCGCCGTTATATCGATAAGCAACCAAATTTCCCTCGGCATCTGCAACGTAGATCTCTTTCAAACTGTCTCCATCGATATCGACAGTCATTGGCGCAGAAAGAACCCATGCACCCACAGGAAGGTCTACTGGAAAACCTTCTGCCAATTGGAATGAAAGCTCTCCTGAAACTATTAATGATGGTGGTCCACAAATCCCGTTCGAATCCAATGCTATAACACGATAGCTATATTTTTTGTTTTCTATATTTCTATCAACATAAAAAGAGTTATGTATAGGAAAGTCATTTAAATATTCGAAGTCGAATGTATCTTCTCCACGCAGTACGAAATAACCTTTCGCTGCAGCAACAGGTTCCCAGTCGAGCCTTACATAATCTGTATTAGAAGTTAGTTTCAAGTTAATAGCAGTTTCAAATGAATAAATGCTATAATTATAAACGAAATATGAATCCATATAACTAATATGAATAGTGAATGGAAACATATAAAACCTTGGCAGAATAACATGAGAGGTAATATCCGAAACACCCCTTGGTGCAATATTTATCACTATCGAATCTTCAAGAAAAGAATATCCAGGTCCACTTAATCTAACAATCACTTCTTTTGCGTCTGCAAATCCTCTGTTACCAAGTCTTATTGTTAAAATTCCGCTGTCGCCTAATGATGGAATATTATTTTCATCACTCCAAAGACCAGCAACAAGTTCAAAAGAGGGCGCATAAAGATTGAAATCAAAAGTATCGCTCGAACCACTTTTAAATTTGATTATTGCTTTTGTTTTCAAATCACCTGAAAAAAAAGAATCTACCTCGAAAATATTCGATTTGATTTCCACAGTATCCAATGCATCTAAGACTAAGTACTCCTTGTTCTCCGAATCCGAAAATCCCTCGACAGACATAAACACAGAGTCGATAGCAGCTGTAGTACTTAAATTCACAATTTTCCATAAAACCTGGGCAAATTCACCAATTTCGATTAGGTCATCAGAATCCCCAGAGACTTCATTAACTTCAAAATCCAAAACTCTCATTACTCCATAATCTACAGGAACAACAGGGAGCTTCTCAGTCTTCCGTGGTAATGAATGAAGAGTAACTATTACCGAATCTTCAAATATATATGGCAAGGGTATTTTCACGGAATCGCCAGTTATCCAAGTTCTTTCAATAACTCTTCTGTTTGAAGAAATGGTCAGCAACGTTCGATGTATAAGAGGCGGAGTGATTACTACAATTAATGTATCATTGGATGAGCGAATCTCTGTATTGATTAAAATCAAAGTTTTATCTACCGCTTTAAATGGACTAACCGGTGTTAATGGCGAACCAACTAAGCCAACAATCGCCTTTTTATAATAATGATCACCCATTCTATATTGCCATTTATTGAGAATCTCTCCAGTCGTTGTCGAGGAATCTTGAATGAAAGATTGCCAGAACATCATATCGATCACCCTCTGATATGTCCAAGCTTTGTTGGAATGAGCAAACATTGCTACTCCACCGCCAGATGGATTGCTTACCCATCTTCTGGAAATATTATCGGTATTAAAACCGTTAAGCTCGCAGGAAAAGCTATACATAACCGGATAATATTCATTGTCCATATCAACAATGTCCTTGATATGTAAACCACCTTTCCCTGTAAGAGATCCCAATGATATGAATGTCTGATTGCCATGTTCGAAATGATTAATGGTGGCAAAACCACTATCGAGAAAAGCAAGAAAATTTTCTGGAGAAATTTCATAATCGCCACCAGTTATGCTTTTATTCGAGTATAATTTTACTA
>JAUXEQ010000113.1 GCA_030620455.1 bacterium
CTTTAATAAATCAATGCATTAAATTATTCATATTATTATTGTTATATTAAGATATTTGGATTTATATTAGTTTTCATTCGAGTTAAATATTTGATTTCCCTATTGACAAATCGATTATTAACTTTTGCTTTTACTTTTAAATAATTAAGGTTTTAAGCAAGTCTTTGCAATTCAATAATGAGCGAATACAACGGTAATATAACGAAACACGCTTTTTTCTCAGCTGCAGGGATCTATCTCAGTCGAATTATAGGTTTAATAAGAGAAATTTTAATGGCAGCTCTTTTTGGCACTGGAATGATTGCTGATGCTTTCTCTGTTGCAAATGTTTTCCCGAACATGCTTCGAAGAGTTTTTGGCGAAGGTGGTCTTTTAGTTGTTATGTTACCGATTTATACACAGAAACGTCTTCAGGAAAGCGATAAAGCAGCATACCAATACGCATCATCTGTGGCAGTGCTTTTATTCTTCGTTGTATTAATCGTAATCATTGCAAGCATATTGATAGCACCAGTAATCGCATCGATTGCTGGCTGGGGTTGGGTAGGTATTCCAGAAAAATTTCAGCTAACACTAACGCTCTTAAGAACACTTTTTTGGGGAATTTTATTCATCTCATTCTCAACCTGGGCATCTGCAATTTTAAACGCGCATAAGAAATTTTTTATTCCCACAGTGTCTGCAGCTATAGCAAACTTATTTTGGGTGTTTGGCTTATTAATTGTAATGTATTTTTTCCGAAATAAGTCTGCAACAATTCAGGCTATGACAGTTGCATTTGGCATTTTAGCAGGTGGATTGTTTCAATTTCTACTACAAGTAACCTTGCTGAGAAAGATTGGTTTTAAATTCAAATCTAATTTAAAAGCCAACATTAAAGACTTAATTTTAACTGGAAAATTGCTTATACCAGCTCTCTTTGCTCTCGGTGTCGGTGAGATTAACGTATTAGTCGACTATTTCTTGGCTTCCTTACTTACCGAGGGAAGTGTTGCAGCTCTCACTTATGCACATAGACTCGTGCATCTTCCGATGGGGCTTGGAATAGCAATGTCTTATGCAACATTGCCTGTCTTATCAAATCATGCTGTCTTAGAGGATAAAGCCTCCTTTAGAAAATCGTTGTATTTCAGTACAAGCACAATTTTTGCAATTTTATTACCTATTACAGCATATATCATTGTATTAAACAAACAAATCGTGAGGGTTTTGTTAGAGCGAGGAAGTTTCTCTGCTGCAATTTCTACTCCACTAACATCAGGTGCTCTTGTAATGTATGCAATAGGTCTTTTAGCGTTTGGTGCGAATAAAACTCTCATTCAGGGTTTTTACGCTGTTAAGGATACGAAAACCCCGTTATTTATCGGTGCAGCAGCAATGATTCTAAATGTAGGATTAAATTTTGCACTAGTTGGTTCCTTACAACATCGTGGTTTGGCATTAGCGAGTTCCATTGCAAATATTTTTTATCTGATTTTCCTAATTGTTCTACTTTCTAAGAAAAAACTAGCTAATATTATGAGTTATGTTCATGTAGCAAGAAAGTATATTATTTTCTCGACCGCAGTAGGTTTCATAACCTATATCTCTGGAAAGCTTACTATTTTATTTCTCCCCGGTACTACATTTTTAATGAGAATTATTCAACTCGGCATTCCATCGTTAATCTGGTTGGTCACAATAATTATTCTCGCAGAGATTTTTGAAATCTCTGAAATTAAACATATACTTAGCAAAATGAAATTCTGGAAAAAATAAAAAGAAACTTTGATTTAATTTTAAATCTAATTGTATTTAACAGATATTTAAAGGATCTAATAAGACTATAAAACGGTCAAGTATCAAATCTTTCAAATAAATTTCCCAATTCCTCAATAGTTGGGATTTCAGATTCTGAGGATAGACCAAAGATTTTTAAAAATTTTTTTGTTGTTGAATACAAAAAGGGTCTACCTGGCGACTTGGCACGACTGCGAATCGTAATAAGCTTTTCCTCGAGAAGCTGTCGCAACGGACCAACTGAATTAACACCTCGAACTTTATCGATAACAGATTTAGTTACCGGTTGTTTTATTGCAACTATAGCAGCGACTTCAATCATTGATCTTGTAAGTTCAGAATCAGCTCTTGTTGATAATTCAACAATCCACTGAGAAAAATCTGGACGAACATATAAAACGTAACCACCTGCAATCTTGCGAATTTCGAAGCTTCTCTCCGATTCTTCATATTCTTTATTTAATTGCTGAACTATCGATACAATATCATTTATATCTATTCCTATAATTTTAGAGAGTTTTCCATCACTGATTGGCTCAGGAGATGCGATTATTAAAGCTTCAATAATCGATTTTTCAGAAATTTTGGTTTGAGGATTTGAATTTCTCATAGTTTAAGCCTGCCTTAGATTTTTCCTCACGTAAACCCATACTTCTGAAAATGGTCTGCTTTGTCTTACTATTATATTTCCAAGTCGAATAAGCTCTAAAAGAGCAAAAAAAGTAGAAACGAAATTTATTCGTGTTATCTGATTCTCTAAGAAAAGGTCAATAAATTTTAATCGTTTTTTATTTTCAAGAAATTTGTCGATTTCATCCATTTTACTTCGAATATCAATTTCCTCTTCTATCGACTCGAGTGTAATCCTATCTTGTCTCTTTAATAAATTCCATGCCACTTTCATAAGAACAATAAACTCGATTGGAACACTAACCTTAACCTCGGTTGGAGCTATAATATTCCTCACAGGATATCTGATTTTTTCTTTATCAAGAAGTATCCTCAGCTTTTCGCCAACCTGTTTAAATCTTCTATATTCGATAAGAAGCCTTGAAAGTTCTTCAGAGTCGATTTCATCTGCACTTGTGCTGTCCTTAACTTTTTGTGGTATAAGCGATTTTGTTTTTATACTTAGAAGAAGTGCTGCCATGTAAATATATTCTCCAGCAAGCTCGATATCCATACTCTGGATAAATTTTAAGTATTCAAGGTATTGATGAGTTATTATAGAAATTGGAATGTTATTAATATCCAACTCATCCTTTCGGACAAGATATAGCAGCAAGTCTAATGGTCCTTCGAAAACCTTAAGTCGAACTTTATACTTTATATCATTAGTTGCTTGCATAATTTATGAAGCCCATTTATTCCTGGACCAAAACTTTATAGACTTCTTCATTTAGAAATAAATTCGCAATTTCAGGATCGAATTGCTTTCCTTTTTCTTTCTCTATAATATCACAAACTTTATGAAGCGGCATAGCATTTCTATATGGTCTATTGCTTGTCATTGCGTCGAATGCATCGACAAGTCCCAGAATTCGTGCACTCTGAGGAATCTTGTGAGAATCCAATCTATCAGGATAACCTTTCCCATCCCATCTCTCATGATGCCATCGAACTATTGGTATGATATTATCAAAAAATCTAACCTTACTAACTATTCTCTCACCGATCAAAGGATGTTCCCGGACAATTTTAATCTCTGTTTTCGTCAAAGGACCAGGTTTATCGAGAATTTCCTGAGGCACGGCAATCTTTCCAATATCGTGAAGAAGAGCGCCATATTCCATCTTCTCAATTCCTGAATTTTCATACCCAAGCTTTTTAGCTAATTCTTTTGCATAAATTCGAACTCTATTGGCATGCCCTCGAGTATATGGATCCTTCTCTTCTATTGTGCTGGCTAAGACTTTTACGGTATCCAAATGTAAAACTTTGAGATTAAAAAGAGCTTCTGCAAGTTCTCTCGTTCTCCTTTTAATTCGGGTTTCAAGTTCATGCTGATAACGATAATTTTCCTCAAGAAGAAATTTATTTCTCATTAGAAGTTTTCGATACTCCATTCCTTTCTTAACAGCAAACAACAATTCATCCTTCCTTATCGGCTTAACAAGGTAATTATAAGCCCCCATTTTCATTATTGAGACGGCAAAATCAACATCTACAACACCTGTAAACATTATTACCGGTGTTTCAGGATACTTTTCTCTAACATGATTTAGGATATCTTTCCCTGTAACTTTAGGCATCTTCATATCAGTAATTATCAGATCAACTTTAATCTCATCAACAATTTTCAATGCGTTAGAAGAATCAGTTGTGGTGAATACAAGATAGTTCTCCTCCTCGAGGTACATTTTGGTTACTTCACAAACAAAGACTTCATCATCTACTACAAGAATTGTACCTTGATGATTGAGAATACTGTGTTTTTCAAAACTCATGTTCATACTAAAATCATTTCATGAACAAAATAATATTTGCTTCAAATTTTCACTAAATTAAAGAATAAATAATATCAAAAAAACTGACTAACAAGTTTCAATCTTATCTATGAAAAGTTCATTTCCAGATGTTATGTCAAGTTCTGTGCATCCACATTGAGTACAAATGCCGATAGGTTTAAATATCTCTTTTTTTGCTCCGCATCTCTTACATGTAATACCAATTGGTATTTCTTTTACAATCAACTCAGATTGTTGGATTGCAGGATAGCTTTTTTTTATTGCATTAAAAGCAAATGATAAAGCATCACAATTTACTGCTTTTAATAGTCCAACATCAAGCCATATTCTTTTTAACCTCTTAATACCTCTATCCTTTGCAATGGAATCGAGTGTATTGATAATACTTTTAGCAATAGAGAACTCGTGCATTATTTTTCAAATTGTTTTAGTAAATTGTAACAAATCAGTTAATTGTATTGTCCTCATTATCAATAAAAATTCCGTTGGGTATATCTATCTTCTTTGTGTCAATAATCAACGCAGTTATGGTTTTGAAATCGTCTGAGCTCAACTTTTCATCGTCTAATGCTGCTCTGAGAAGAATAAGTTCAATTTGATCATTTGTGAGAATACCGTATTTCACTAATTTGACAAGCATTTTAGCAGATTCGTCAGATAGTTTTGAAAATTCATGATTTGAAAAGATTCGTTCTGATTTATTTCTAACATTGGGGTTAAATCTTTTCTGAAATATATCGAAAGCCCTTTCCACTTTTTCCGGGGAATGTCCTCTATGAATAATTTCTACTTTAGCGGATTTAATATCCTTAATCTTCCCGCCATTTTTATCTGCAATATCGGTTAAGAATACTACAATATCGATCAATGATCCATCAGATATCGGAGACTGTTTCATTTTTATCACCTCAAAGAAATAATACTCATTTTACTTGGTAAGTCAAGAGACATGAAATATTTTGAAAATATGAAATATGTCCTCGTTATATCGGGTTTAGACCCCTCAGGTAAGGCTGGTTTGCTTTTAGATGTGAATATAATACAAAGCATTGGTGTTTGGGCATCAGGAATTCCAACTGCACTAACAGTTCAAAATTTTAAAACTGCAAGTATCTATTTTTGTATAGATCCAAAAATAATCTCATCTCAAATTAAATATTTGATTACCTCTCAATCACCCTCTGC
>JAUXEQ010000167.1 GCA_030620455.1 bacterium
AAGAATTCCTACAGTTCTTTTGGATGATGCGCTGGCGGAATTGGACAACGAAAGAGCAATTAGAGCGATAGATATTGTACCCTTTGTTGGACAGGCTACTGTGGTTACACCACATCTTAATATATCTTCAACATATACCAATACTAAAAGATTCAAATTTTTCGAAAAAGGAGTAATTAAAGAGATATAATGAAAGAGCCTGAAAAAATTGGTGGCTTTCTCAAATCGATGTTGATTGATTTAGGCATCTGGGATCAACTTAAGGATACTCAAATTATTACAGAATGGGAAAAAATTGTGGGAAATAGCATCTCTGAGTTCGTCAAGCCGGTAAGATTTGAGAATGGAGAATTGTGGGTCGCAGTCGAAGATGCATCATGGAGAAATGAAATTTTTAATATGCGAGATGCACTAATAAACAAAATAAATGATTTTATGGGTGAAAAAATTGTAAAAAAACTATGGTTAGCGAAATGAAAAACATGTTAGAAGTTCAAATAGGTCAATTAACTTTACGAAATCCATTAATTCTTGCCTCTGGAACCGCAGGCTTTGGCTCTGAAATGGAGACCTTGTTTGGATTAAAAAACGTTGGTGCTATTGTTACTAAAACGATAACCATTGAACCCAGAATTGGAAATCATCCTCCGAGAGTATGTGAGACTCCCTGCGGCATGCTGAATTCTATTGGTCTTGCTAACCCAGGACTTATAACCTTTAAGAACGATACCATTCCTGAATTAAAAAAGCTTGACACTAGGATTATCGTTAGCGTTGGAGGTGAAAACGAGGACGATTATTGTGAAATCATAAATGAACTTCGATCTGTCTCACATATTTCTGCTTTCGAGTTAAATCTCTCTTGTCCTAATGTAGTAAAAGGTGGAATTAATTTGGGTAAAATTCCTAAAATTGTTCAAGACCTTGTTTATAAACTTAAAAGTATAACAGATAAGCCATTATGGTCAAAATTATCACCTCAAACTTCTGATATTCTCAGTTTATCTTTAGCATCACAGGCTGGTGGTGCGGAAGCGGTAGTAATTGCAAATACAATCCCAGGAATGGCTATAAATATCTGGACTAGAGAGCCGATGCTTGGTGGAATCACTGGGGGTCTTTCTGGTGCAGCAATTCATCCAGTTGCTGTTGCTCTAATTTATACTCTTAGAAATAAATTAGAAATTCCAATAGTAGGTAGCGGAGGAATAACCAACCCTGAGGATGCAATAGAGTTAATCCTCGCTGGTGCTCATGCTGTTCAACTCGGTTCTGGCAATTTTATAGATTCATTATTGCCTATAAAAATGATTGAATTTATGAAAGAATATCTAAAAAAGTGTGAGTATAATTCGATTAAGGAAATTGTAGGAAAAATAAAACTCAAGACATAATACTCAGAATTTTGCCAGCTAAATATAATGAACCTACAATAAAAACAACTCCATTCTCCCCTGCTAATGTTTTCGCTTTATCTAAGGCTTCTGATTGATCGTAAATAACGCTTGATTCTACACCTAATTTCTCACCAACCTTTTTTAGAAGGTTCGGGGCATATTCTCTAAGCGATCCAGTACTTGTGAAAATGAATTTGCTGGCAACCGGTGCCCATTCTGCCAACATAGATTCATAATCTTTCGATTTATTTATTCCAATAATAAAAACCACAGGTTCAAGTTTAAACAGCTTAATTTCTTTTGTAATAGCTGAAGCTGAGGTTGCGTTGTGTGCAGAATCCAAAATCACAAGTGGATTCTTATCAATAATCTGAAATCGTCCTCGAATTCGAGTGTTTTCAAGTCCACTTTCTATCGCACTTTCAGTTATTCCTAAAATCTTTGCAATTACCGCTGCAATAGATGCATTTTCCAATTGGAAAGTTCCAGGACAGTTTATTCTATACCTTTTTCTAATACCAGAATATTCCAACTCAAAATCCGTTCCAGTTATATCAAAATCTACAATCGAGAATTCAAAATCTCTGTTACAAACGATCGATTTTGCATTAACCTTTCTGCAATGCGATAGAATTTTTTCAAGTGCGGATTTCTCCTGTTTCCCAATTACTGCAGTTACTCCATTTTTTATTATTCCAGCTTTATCACAAGCAATTTCCGGAATCGTGTTTCCCAATCTATCCATATGGTCAAGCCCTATTCGAGTTATTGCTGCTATATTAGGTTTAATAATATTTGTTGCATCGTATGTTCCCCCAAGTCCTGTCTCGACAACTGCTATATCGATTCCCTTTTCTCTAAAAGCCAAGAATGCAACCGCAGTCAGAGCTTCAAAGAAAGTGGCGTATTCCTTTGGTCTTGAGCCTAAATTTCTAGAAATTGATTCCACAGATTTCGTGAATAATTCTCTGTCGATCGGTTTGCCATCTATCTCAATCCTTTCGAGAACATTTATTAGATGAGGTGATGTATATGTCCCGACAGTGTAACCTGCAGAAATGAGTATGCTTGTCAAAAAGGCTGTTGTTGAACCTTTTCCCTTCGTTCCTGCGATATGAATTGTGGCGTATCGATCTTGAGGATTACCTAAAAGAGTCAGGAGTTGTCTTATAGATTTTAAATGAAATTCGGGAGCGCTTATTCTCTGAGCATCCTTCTCATAATTGTAAAGAGAATTAATATAACCTATAGCATCTTCATAAGTAAAACTCATAACTACTTCTCTATCATAGCATAAGCATTATGATTATGTATTGATTCATAGCTCTTGACTTCTATCTTGAAATACGTAATTCTTTCATCATCAAGAAGTTTCTGTGCTATTTCACGAGCGACATCCTCGACGAATTTTGGGTTATCATACGAAAGCTCTGTTACATACTTTTCATCGGATCGCTTTAGAAGTGAAAATATTGGTGCACTTGCAGAAAATTCAGCAATTTCTATTAACTCCTCCAACCAAACAAACTCTGAATATCGAACCCTAATTGTAACTTGGGCTCTTTGATTATGTGCTCCTCTATCCGAAATTTCCTTTGAGCAAGGACAGACAAGTGTTACAGGAACTTCAACACCTAATTCGAACACATAGGAATTAGATAATTTCCCATCAAAAAAAGCTTTATATTCAGAAAATGATTTCGCATCGCTAACTGGTGCATTTCTTAAAATAAAATAAGGGAATTTAATTAATAATTGAGCAGAATTAGCGTCAAAGGTTCTCTTCATATCCATTAAAATAGAATCGAGATCACTATATGCTATTTCGCTACTGTATCGATTTAATATTTCTATAAAGCGGCTCATATGAGTTCCTCGGTAATTATGAGGAAGATCGACAAACATAGAAAAAGTTGCAACCGTATTTTGATATTTATCTCTACGATCGAGAACTCTTATAGGATATCGAAGGTCGCTTATGCCGACCATATTTATAGGTAATTCATGAGATGGTTTTTGTTTTTGGATGTCGATCATGTTGTTAATGAAAAAGTTTTGAGGATATGTGCAATGAAAAATTTTTTATATGGGATTCTATTTCTCATCGCTGCATTTTGCCATAATGCATTCGCAGAATCGAATTTTAACTTCGATACAGTTAAAATTATTTTCGGTGGCGATGTTATGCTTGCAAGAAATGTCGATAATTGCATGCGCACAAAAGGATACGATTTCCCATTTCTTCAAATCAAACATTATTTTCGATCCTCCGACATTGCTATTATAAATTTAGAGAGCGTTATCTCAAATATCGGTGAGCCTTTAGATAAAAAATACGTTTTCCGTGCTAATCCGAAGTGTTTGAAAAGTTTAATGGAATGTGGAATAGATGTTGTCTCGTTAGCGAATAACCATTGTTTGGATTATCTGGGTAATGCTTTACTGCAATGTATCGAGCTTTTGGATAGTTTTGAGATTGCGTCGATAGGTGTTGGGATCGATTGGGATAACTTTTTCACTCCAAAATCCTTCTATATCCGAGGTAATTGGCTTATTCTGCTTGCTTTTGACGATACAAAGGCTGGTTATATTAGACCAGATTATCCAGGAAGTGCACCCACTTGGTGTGAAGAGGGTGAAAAACAAGCTCTAGAAACTGTTCGCGTTATGTCTTCAATTGGAGCAACTGTTATAGTATTTGAGCATTGGGGAAATGAGTATAGCTGCTTTCCAGATAATCGACAGATATCTCTGGCTCATAAATTTATCGATGCTGGCGCTGCAACAGTTATCGGTTCACATCCTCACAGGATACAAGGAGTGGAGTTCTATAAAGGCAAACCTATACTTTATTCCCTTGGAAACTTAATATTCGATCAAAAAGATGAATTGGGAAATATCGGCATTTTAGCTGAACTTAGTTTACTAGAAAACAGAATTATCGAGGTGAAATTAATTCCAGTAGAAACTCTAACCGAAAGATTTCAACCGCGATTAATGGAACTTAATAAGTCGCTTTCTATTATTGAAAATGCCTGCAAACCGTTTGAAGTAAAATTGCTAACAATATACG
>JAUXEQ010000053.1 GCA_030620455.1 bacterium
ATTTCTGTATTAAAAGACGATGCGTTGCTAAAGAAGATCAACTACATATCCTGAATTAAGTTTAATAATTGAAATAATTATCATAACTTATGTTATTGCTCTTGTGACCTCTATAGTTGATTCTATTAGCTTATCCTTGATTCTGCTGCAGATGCTATGTTATATAATTTTGGATTATTGTTTATAAAACTTTATAAAAGTTCTCACCTTCCAACTTTTGAATTCAATTTTATAATTCACCATCAATAACTGGAATTTCCACAACCATTAAAAATAAACCCAATTTTCTCATTGCTTCGACGAAATCATCATAATCCACAGGCTTAACTATATAATTATTACACCCAAAAGCATGGCAATTCTCAACCTCCCTTGGGTCGTTTGTAGTCGTCAACATTATGACAGGCATTTTCCGCAATTCCTTGTCTTCCCTGATCTTTTTTAGCACTTCCACACCATCAACTTTCGGCATCCGGATGTCCAGAAGCAAAAGATATGCGACACTGGGTTCACGATGCGGTTCCTCGCCTTCTCGGAAAAGAAAATCCATTATTTCCTGCCCATCCCTGAAATGCAAAATTTCATTCAATATTCCTGCACGTTGTAAATTCTTCTCGATAAGTTTTGCATGTCCCATATCATCTTCAGCGATGAGAATAATCACTTCCTTCTTCATCATTTTTTACCTCTCTTCTATTATAATTTTATTAAATATTTTATTTCATTGGAATTGCAACATAAAACTTACTGCCCTTGCCATATTCAGATTCAAGCCAGATCTTTCCAAGATGCTTCTCAACTATTTTTTTCGCTATGTTAAGTCCCAATCCTTCACCTGTACTTGTCTCTGGGTCAAGTTGGTGAAATATTTCAAAAATTTTCTTTTGATGTTCTTGAGCTATGCCAATTCCATTGTCCTCAATGCAATAGATAGTATTTTTCTTCTCTCTATATCCAGAAATCTTAATTATACCTGAGCGGTTAGGATCAAGATATTTTAGTGCATTATCCAAAAGATTCGAAAATAATTGATCTATCTGTTTTCGGTCTCCTATGCAAGGTAGTAAATCGCTTACATCAAGCTTCACACCTAAATCTTTTATCTGGAAAGCACGAGCTTTAATAACATCGGATATGAGTTCATTCATATCGATTTTAACAATAGTTAGTTCTGCTCGACCCAGTCTTGATATTTTTAAAAGCCCAGTGAGAAGCGTATCCATCTTTGACGAACTCTTCAAGATAAATTGAAGAGCTTCGGGAATATCTTCCTCGAGCATGGGAGCAATCTTTTCTTTGACTTCATTTGTAGTACCTTCATCTTGAAGCTTAGTAATCAGTTCTTTAATAGAAAGCTCGAGTTCAGAACTGAATCCTCTTATATTGACTAATGGTGAACGTAGGTCATGCGAAGCTACAAATACAACTTGTTCAAGTTCTTTGTTTTTCATGATTAATTCATCATTGAGTTTACGGAGTTCCTCTTCCGCCTTCTTCCGCTTTGTGATGTCACGAACAACTATTAACAGACGATACTGTATTCCGATAATTGCTTTTTTAATGTTTACTTCCACCCAGAACAGTCGACCTGATTTATGCTTAGCCATCCATTCGAAAACTTGTGGATTCCCTGCTACCGCTTTCCTCATCCATTCTAAAGCCTCCTTCTGAGAATAAGGTGATTGACCAAGGCTCAAGTCTTGGTTTTTGAGTTGCAGAACTTTCTTGCGGGAATATCCATACATCTCACACATTGTGCTATTAACATCGAGTATGGCTCCGGTTTCTGAATCCTGTACGAAAACTGCATCATTAATCGAATTGAAAATCGTCCGGAATCGCTCCTCGCTATCCAGCAGTGCTTCTTCTGCTTTCTTGCGTTCGGTAATGTCATAAAAGACTGCTCTACTACCTGCATACTTGCCGTAATTATCGTAAATCGCAATCGCCTTTAATTCTCCGTGGATTTCTTTTCCGTCTTTTGTAGCAAAAGTAGTATCGATATTGATTTTCCCAGCTTCGATGAATTTTTCCCAATTCGGCTTGAAATCGTTTTCCAAAGCCTTTTCAGAGAAAAGCTGAGTAATATGCATCCCGATTAGTTCTACTCTTGAATAACCTAAAATCTTAATCATCGCTTCATTCACGTCGGTAAAGTTACCATCCTTGTCTGAAATAAACATTAAGTCGCTTGCAGTGTCCACGAAGGCACGGAATTTTTCTTCGCTCTCGCGCAGGGCTTTCTCGGCTTGTTTGTGCTCATTAACTTCACCTTCCAGCTGTTCGTTTGCTAATTTTAATTTACTAGTACGCTCAATTACACGCTGTTCTAATTTATCATGAGATTCTTGTAGTGCCTTTTGTCCCTTGGCAATCCGCTCGCTTAAGACTGCGGTTACTAAACTAACGACAATAAACATAGGTGCTCGAAGAAAATCATCAATTGTACTCACATTTCCTCTAATAAATATGTGGCTTAGAACTAATAATACACTTAAAAATAAGGCGACGATTATACCTTTTCTCTTCCACCAGATCGACGCAATAATTATCGGAATATAGAAGAAATGAGTGAAAACTGTACCGATTGCCAGAACAGTATGAAAATAAAAAGTAAGAAAGACGCAGATGCTAAGAAGAATTGCCATTACAAAGATTCGATTTCTTTCTCTTAATTTCATAATCTCAAATCCTTTCATATCCTTATTATTACATTTGGATGTCCTAAATGTTGCTTTTCTCAGTTTAAGTACATTTTACTCTATTTGATATTAGTATTATAACATCAAGAGCCCTGGAAAGTATTCTAAGTCTTTACTTACATTCACAAAACATGTCTATTATCGCATACAACATTTTTACATTTCACGAATAATTTGCTCATGTAATTTATTTCTGTCGTTTATTCTACATCCTCAGAAACAGAAACACTACTTATGTAAATTAAGATATATTTAGTCTAATGCTCAATTAATACTATGTCAAGTATATTAATAGTGTTTTATACTAACGGACATATATCAAATAAGAACATAAATGCTTCAGAATATTGATATAATTCTTAAATACGTAATTTGGAGCGATAGAAATATTGATTATTTAACAATAAATATACTGTTTCATTGATTCGCTTAATTTCTCTCCGATTGTTATCGAGTTCCCAAAATTTAAATTAATTACATTCAGATATTAATGTTTCTTCTTATAAGTATAAAATACAATTAATATTCGGTAAGTATAGAAGATCCACAGGTTATAAATTGTATTGATAATAATTTCATTTATCACTAAATTAAGAATTAAAAAAGGGGAAAAAACTACGGGATTATTTATAAAGCTGAGAAGATTTGACGCAATGAGGATTAATACTTTTGTAAAAATACTCAAACAAATTAAAACCCTCGCCAAAAACGAGGGTTTTTACGATAATATTGGTTTTTTCATTATGCCGGTGAAATAGCTTCGACAGGACACTCATCAACACAAGCACCGCAATCAGTGCAAAGTTCTGGGTCTATTACGTAATACGGATCTCCTTCGGTAATTGCTTCAACAGGGCAAACATCCACACAAGCACCACAAGCAATGCATTCCTCACTAATTTTGTGAGCCATTCTAAACCTCCATCCTTATTATAGTCCTTTATCAAGGGCATTATACAAGTTCGAAAGCATTAGACAAGAAAATTTTGAATGCCCTTTCTATTTTTTTCCTTCATTAAATTGTTGCTGGAGCTATTTTCATTACACAAGCTTTGAATTATGTAATAACCTAATAATACAATGATTCAGCTAAGAGAATCGAATAAGGTTAGTTGTCAAATCCGAAATCATATCTTACAGGGATTTTCACAAAGCATGCTTCAGATTGTAGTTAAATGTCGAGCTTTATTTTTTTTCGAATTCAGTTTAAAATTCCTAACAATCCTTATTGTTTGATAATATGCCTCGACAGATGCACCTGCATCCGCCCAGAAGCCTTTGAGCGAAGAGTATTTTAACTTACCAATTCTGAGATACGCATTATTTACATCAGTAATTTCAAGTTCGTTTCGATCTGAGGGTTCTAATGTTTCAATAATATCAAAAACATTGGAATCGTACATATATATTCCAACAACTGCAAAATTAGAAGGTGGAACTTTTGGTTTTTCTATTATTTTTTCAATTGCGCCTTCTGCTGTAAACTTGACAACACCATAATCTGTGGGATCATCAACCTCTTTAAGCAAAATTCTAGCACCACCATCCTGTTTTCTAAATTCTTGCGCCGCTTTCACAAGGCTCTCACCAATAATATTATCTCCCAAGAACACAATAACTTTATCACCGTCAACGAAATGTTTGCATAATCCAAGTGCTTCAGCAATACCGCCCTCATTCTTCTGATATGAATAATTCAAATGCTTAAGCCCAAATTCATGTCCATTACCAAGCAATCTTAAAAATTCACCAGCCTGATTCCCACCACACACTATCATTATATCATCGATTCCTGTTTCTACGAGAGACTTTATTGGGTAATAAATCATCGGCTCATCATAAACTGGCAGAAGATGCTTATTAGTTATTTTAGTTAGCGGATAAAGTCTGGTTCCCAATCCCCCGGCAAGTATAACACCCTTCATCACTTTCTCCTTCAAAAATTTATCTGATTAAAATGTAAAAACTATTTTCTCTGCATCTGTCTGATTTCCCATTTAGCCCATCGTATGTAATGCAATAAGTTAATATTAGATGGACATATATACGAACAACTACCACATTCGATGCAATCTAATGCACCTAATTTTTTAGCAATATCAAATTTTTCATATTTTGCAGCACTTGTTATCTGTGTCGGTATAAGATTCATTGGACAAATATCTACACAATTTGCGCATGAAATACAAGGCTTTTCAAAACCTATTTCAGCTTTTTCAGGCGGGAAAACTAATAGACCACTAGTTCCTTTCGTTACTGGAGTATCTAATGACCATTGAGTTAATCCCATCATTGGACCACCGGAGATTACTTTACCAATAGGTGCATTAGTGCCTCCCGAAGTCTCAAGAAGCGTTCTAAGTGGTGTTCCCACTCGTGCTAATAAATTCTTCGGTTCATTGACAATTGGACCGGATACTGTAACAACGCGTTCATAGAGAGGTTTACCATCGATAACCGCATCACGCAAAGCCATCGCTGTCCCAACATTTTGAACATAACAGTCTACATCGAATGGCAATCCACCACTGGGTACAATACGTTTTGTTAGAGCAAATATTAACTGCTTTTCTGCTCCTTGAGGATACTTCGTCTTCAGCGGTGCAATTTCTATGTCCTTATCCTTTGCACTCTTAATCATGGTCTTGATTGCATCCGGTTTGTTCCTTTCTATAGCAATAATCAATCTTTTAGCGCCTAAGGCATACTTAATCATTTCGGCACCCTCGACAATTCTTTCGGGATACTCCAACATAAGCCTATGATCAGCAGTAAGATAAGGTTCGCATTCTGCACCATTAATTATTACAATATCAATATTTTTATCCTTAGGTGGAGAAAGCTTAACCGCAGTAGGAAACATAGCACCACCCATACCTACAATACCAGCCTCCGAAGCTATTTTAGCAAACTCTGAGGGCTCTAACTCCTGCCATTTAGAATGTGGTTCAAGTTCCTCAGATAAAGCGTCTTGACCGTTGTTTTCAATAATAATTGCGCTGCTCAATCCACCTGCGAAATGAGGTACATCCTCAATCTTAACCACTTTACCGGAAACAGGTGAATGAATGTTTGCAGAGATATATCCAGCAGCTTCTGCAATTTTTTGCCCGAGTTTTACTTCGTCACCTTTTTTTACCAATGGTTTAGCGGGTGCACCAGCATGTTGAGAAACCAAAACGAAAACCTTATCTGGTGCAGGCAAAATCTCTATTGGTTTAGATTCGCTTAAATGTTTGCATTCAAGTGGATGAATTCCACCCTTGAAGGTTATAGCCATATATCCTCCGAATATTAATCCGTGTTGCTGAAAATAGTTTTTAAAATAAATTTTGCAAGAGATTTTACCGATAAATTACTTCTAATTATCGTTAATATTTTATGAGTTATTTCAGATGAAATTTCCGTTTAAAGATTCTGATAATAAACATAAAATCCAGCTATAATAACCTTTCTAAGGGATCAGATATCCCTATGAACATTGCATAAGGATAAACTTGACATTTATTAAAACATAATGTTATTTGTAAAAGATATATAAATATCTAAAATTTGAAATGAACTTATGGAAAAAATCCTTTCCACTAAGGAGTTAACAATGGAAAACGAATTGTTAGAAGGGTTAAGAAGAATTTGGGATCAGGCTAATGAATTAAAGAAACTGTCCTATTTTATTTTCAATGAAGCAAACACAAAAGAAGTAATTATAAAACCTGTCCTTGAGCTTCTCGGGTGGCGAATTGAAAAAGGTGAAATGTCTATGGAGTTCCCTGTTAAATCTGACAAAGGCACACTCAGCATAGATTATGCGCTTATACTAAATGGAGAATCAAAGGTTATTGTCGAATGTAAATCACTTAAGACAAACTTAACGGATAAGGAATCTATACAAGTCATGAAACAGGCCTTTTTCAGCAAAATACCCTGGGGAATACTCTCAAACGGTCAAACTTGGATCATAAATAACACAGAATATCATGAGGAATTTTTTCGGTTTGATCTTTCTAAACCTGAGAAATCCATATCTAACATTAAACTCTTAACAAGAGAATCGTTAGAAGCAGGCGAATTGCAGGATAACTTTGAAGATGAATACACCGCTCAAATAATTAATCGATTTCTGAATGAAAACAAAGATAGATTGGTAGATGAAATCCATAAGCAAGACAAAAAACTAAATAAACCAACAATTGCAAGACTATGGGGAAAGATAAAGATTACAACAGAAAAAGAATCTTCAGAAATAACAAGAACTACAGAGGAAGTTACTGCAAAAAGCAAACTAATATTTCCAATGAACATATACGCTACATATAAAGGTCAACGTTTTGAAGCCAAGTTGCTGCCGAAACGAAAGATATTATATGAAGGTAAGGAGTATAATTCACCGAGTGGTGCTGCAAAATCTATCACTGGAGCAGCAGTTTGGGATGGTTGGCACTTTTGGAAACTTGTAAATAATGATGAGAAAATAATTACAGTCAGAGACCTAGGGATTGGAACTCATATTCCAGATCTCGAAATCTTGAATGAAAACAGTTTGAGAATAATCAAGATAATAGAAAACACTTTAAAAGAAAAAGATCCTCAAATAACAACAAAGAAATTTGGAAAGTGGCACATAGGAATAGGGCGTTATGTAGTAAGTCAGGAAAGGTGGATATGGTTTTTGGTTTTTACTTTTGGGAAAAAAAATATAGAGAATTTATATATAAATTGTCCATATAAAAAGTTTAATGAACCTAACAACATGATGCAGAATGGTAGTTCTTATATTTGGAAAGATGCTACTTCATGGATTCACCTTGAGACACCAGAACATGCAAAAGCAATTCTACCCGAGGTTAAGGCAGCATATGAATATTTCAGATCCAAATACTCGTTAAGTGAAAATGAATAATAACATAAGCAATCTTAATTACCGAGTTTCCCTAATCAAATTCATTTACTATTATACTTAACATTTAAAACATGTTACTGTCTATGACAGTCTCTCATTAGATTTATAGATTTTTCCCAAAATTAGTTGTAAATTTTTCTAACTACATTAAAATTGATACCTATTCTTAAGAATACGCTTTTAACCAGAGGAAACTATGGCACTGAGATTTTACGACACATTGTTCAAAAAACTTAAAGCTTTCACATCGCTAATACCGGGTAAAGTCAGGATGTATACCTGCGGTCCCACAGTTTACAACTTTGCACATATTGGCAATTTCCGCACATACATTTTTGAGGATTTACTGCGAAGATATTTGAAATTCAAAGGATTTGAAGTTACTCAAGTAATGAACCTAACCGATGTCGAGGATAAAGTTATAAAAGCAGTCATGGAAACTGGGATGTCATTAGCAGAATTAAGTCAAAAATATATCGATGCATTTTTCGAGGACCTCGATACACTTAGAATAGAACATGCCGAAGTTTATCCTAAAGCCACAGAGCATATCGATGAGATTGTAAAATTAATACAAAAGCTTATGGATAAAGGATTTGCTTATAGAAGTGACGATGGCTCAATCTATTATTCAATAAGCAAATTCCCAAAATACGGTAAGCTTTCCGGCAAAAAACCTGAAGATCTAATCCCGGGAGCACGAGTTAGCCATGACGAATATGATAAGGAGCAATGGGCTGATTTCGCTCTTTGGAAAGCTTGGGACACGGACGATGGCGATATTTTCTGGGAAACTGAATTAGGTAAAGGACGTCCCGGTTGG
>JAUXEQ010000161.1 GCA_030620455.1 bacterium
GGCGTACCCGCTTCGTCCTGCCTGCGATACCGACGACCGATTGAATCCTTTTCGTCATAGAAAACCATGAATTCCTTTCGAAGGTCCTGTGCAATCTCCTTTGCAATTTCAGGCATACCTTCTTTTTTAACTAACGGGAATACTCCGACTTTAATTGGAGAGAGACGTGGATGCATTTTTAGGACAGTGCGAATTTTATCTGGGTTTGAAATTTCAGGTTCTTCAAAATAGGCATCACATATAACAGCTAACATAGGTCTATCTACTCCTGCCGAGGTTTCTATGATATATGGGATAAATTTTTCATTGGTGATTCTATCTGTGTATTCAAGGTTTTTACCTGAAAATTCTATATGTCGAGAAAGATCATAATCTCCACGATTATGAATTCCTTCTAATTCTTTTTGACCAAAGGGAAAGTCGAATTCTATATCGAATGCGATCTTTGCATAATGAGCTAATTCATCTTCACTATGTTTGTGCCAATGCAGTTTGTTCTCGTCTATTCCAATAGATTTATACCAGTTCCACCTCTGTTCTCTCCAGTATTCGAACCATTTGTCGGCATTCTCAGGTCTAATAAAATACTGCATTTCCATTTGCTCAAATTCTCTCGAGCGAAAGATAAAGTTACCGGGCGAAATTTCATTTCTGAATGCTTTACCAATTTGCGCAATTCCGAAAGGAATTTTTTGACGCATTGTAACCATAACATTTTGATAATTAACGTATATACCCTGAGCGGTTTCCGGTCTCAAGTATATCACATTTTCGTTGTTTTCAACTGGTCCTATAAATGTTTTGAACATGAGATTAAAAAATCGAGGTTCGGAAAGCTCGGTATTTCCACAGACAGGACACTTATCATTAGCCAAATCCTCTACTCGAAATCTCCTATGGCAGCTAGGGCATTCTACTAATGGGTCCTGAAAACATTCAACATGACCAGATGCTTCCCATATTCTGGAACTCATAAGTATAGCTGAATCTAAACCTTCAATCTCAGGTCTAAGTTTAACCATATTGAACCACCACCAATCCTTAAGATTTCTCTTCAATTCAGCGCCTAAAGGTCCCATGTCCCAGCAAGAATTGATACCACCATAGATTTCGCTCGATTGGAATACAAATCCGCGTCTTTTGCATAACGAGACTATTGTATTAAGGGTAACCTTTTTAACCTCAGCCATTGTTCCTCCAACCCGTTGTCAAGATGATTAAAAATAATCTTGTGCCGATATCTTTATGTTTTAAGTTAATTCTTATTTATAATAAGCCGACAGATAAACGTAGTGTAAAAATAGCTAATTACTTGTTAAAGAGCAAATGGGGATTTTTGGATACAGCAAAGTTGTTGCTTTTGATCTTGAAACAACAGGATTAGATTCTGTTTATGATGAAATAATTGAGATTGGTGCGGTTAAGCTCTTCGAGAATGGTAGAATTGAAAAATTTAATTCTCTTGTCAGCACAGATCGACCAATTCCATTTTTTGTGAGCCAACTTACCGGAATAGATAATGAAATGATTTTGGAAGCTCCCGGTATCGATAAAGTATTGCCTAATTTTCTAGATTTTGTAGGAGATGCACCGCTTATTGCACATAATGCTGATTTTGATCTTAGTTTTATCAGGGAAGCGGCAAGAAAATTAGGAATTAAATCATTACGCAATAGGGTATTTGATACATTGTTAATAGCTCGTTTGTTGTATCCTAATTGCTTAAATCATCAATTAGAAACTCTTTCATTACTATTTAATTTCAAAATGGACAGCCATCACCGTGCTCTTGACGACGCAGAAGCATGTTTGGCTATTGCGCAAGGTTTATGGCAAAGGACACTTTCTCTCAGACTTGAAATGTTTCAAACACTCGAGGAACTCATTTTTGCTACAGGAAATTTTGATTTAGAGTTCTACTGGGGAAGAGCACGCGAAGTTAGATCTAATTTTGAGAAAATTCCAGATCCACCTGAGATAAATGATAAATTTCTCCTTAAACTCCAGAACTCCTTTGGGAAACCAGCACGCGGTAAAATTGATTTCTCACCTGAGATTGTGAGTAAATATTTCTTGACGGATGGTTTATTAAGCGAAAAAGTATTCGGTTTTCGGTTTCGTCCTCAGCAATCAGATATGGCAGAGACTGTGACATATGCGATGATTAATGGCGAACTATTGATGATCGAGGCTGGAACAGGAGTGGGTAAATCGTTTGCATATTTAGTTCCCGCTGTTTATTGGGCTGTTTCAAATGGAGAGAAAGTTGTTATTTCAACGTATACCAAAGCATTACAAGAACAACTTTTTAACAAGGATATTCCCACAATCGCAGAATGCGTTCCTTTCGATTTTAATGTGCTTCTTTTAAAAGGAAAGGGAAATTACCTATGTTTGTATAGACTGGAAAGATTTATGAAAGATCCTGTTTTACTTCCGATAAGTGAAAGGAAAGCATTACTTTATCTGGTTTCTTGGGCTATGGAGACAGAATCGGGAGATATTGCAGAGAACTCCTCATTTAATATTTTTTTTCAAACCTCTCTTTGGGAGAAAATTCGAGCAGATGGACATACATGTGTTGGGAAAAAATGTCCGTTCTATGCAGATTGTTTCGTTTATAAAGTTCGAAGGAAAGTTCAGGATGCCCAGTTATTAATAGTAAATCATGCTCTCTTGTTGTCAGATATTGAAGGTGCAATTTTGGGGGATTATGAAGCTCTAATCATCGATGAAGCCCATAATTTAGATAAAGTTGCAGCAGATTATCTTGGCGGTGCAATTGCGGTTTGGAGATTTAGGTCTGTATTGGATGGAATTTATACTGAAAGTCCAATTCCATCGGGAACACTGAATTATTTAATGTCAGAAATTGAAACTCCTGAACTTCAAGGGCTGTATGATGATACTAAAGACACAATCGTGAAGGCTAGAGATTTTGTGGAAAGTTTTTTCTCTGAACTGACTCTAAGCATCGAGAATCTGTATCATTGGAAGAATAGGCGATATAGCGTTAGGAAGCGTTACGACTTTGTTAATCCAGTTTTCAGAGCGGTGGAGCAATCTGCACTGAACTTATACGACTTATTGAAAGCTGCACATGTTAATTTGGATAAATTCATTATTAAAACTGGGCAACCAAAGGGAGAAAAGGTTGAAAGATTGTTTGAGGAATTGAAGGGTGAAAAATCCCGATTGGTTGAAATAATGGATGATCTTCTCATGGTTTTAAATCCTGAGGATCCTGAAATTGTTTACTGGTTAACGTCTCCTTCAAACGAGAATTCAGTAGATTCACGGTTGTGTTGGTCGCCTTTAGATGTGGGTCAAATTTTAAATAATGCCTTATATGAAAAGCTTAATTCGGTAATATTCACATCCGCTACACTTGCTGTAACAAGCGACTTCAATTATTATATAGAGCGATTGGGATTAAGTTATTCGCAGATCGATCGAGTTAGGACTGTTCTTTTAGGCTCTCCTTATGATTACAATAAACAGCTAAAAATTATTGTAGCAGCTTATATGCCCGATCCTAAAGACTATAACAGATTTCTTAAAAGTATTGGAGGTTTAGTATTAGAAACCTCGAAGAAATTCAGAAAAGGTACAATGGTTCTTTTCACAAGTCACGATGCACTTCGACAAGTTTATAAAGATTTGTATAATAACTTTAAATTAGAAAGATTAAAGCTCCTTGGACAGGGATTGACAGGTTCATTGAGTGGGATTTCAAGGCAATTTAACGATAATGAGGAATCTGTTTTATTAGGTACTGAAAGTTTTTGGCAGGGTGTGGATATACCGGGGAAAAGCTTAGAGGTGCTAATGATAATGAAATTACCCTTTGCTGTTCCTAACGATCCGTATGTTGAAGCTATGTGTGAGGATTTTCAACGGCATGGCAGAAATTCATTCGAAGAGTATATTATTCCACAGGCTGTAATAAGGTTTCGTCAGGGTGTCGGCAGGCTTATCCGCAGCGAGACTGATAAAGGCGTACTCGTTATTTTGGACAAAAGAATTGTCAAAGCCAGATATGGCGGGAAATTCCTTCGTTCATTGCCCACAAAAACTGTAACCGTTGAGAATGTCGATCTTCTTCTCGATATTTTAAGTGACCATTTAAGTTAATTCGAAATACCATTAACAAATTATTTATTACATCATATTGTAATACTTGATATTACATACATATCTTAAAGCCAATAGTGAAGTAGAGTTCAATAATTATCTATAAAGGAAATACTTATTAAATTTTCTGATTATAATTTTATTTAAAAATTAAACCTAAATTTGCAAGAATTATATTCACATTTCGAGAAGCTTTGCCAGTTCAATAAGATCTCTTGGAACCGTATTGATGCCTTTGGCAGCTTCCGCAAGGCTGACTGGTACGATATCAAATCCTTTAAGGACAACCATAACGCCAAAATTTTCTATTGCAATTTGATCTGAGATTGCAACACCAAATCTAGTGGATAGCCATCGATCGAGAGCTGTTGGCGGTCCACCGCGTTGA
>JAUXEQ010000216.1 GCA_030620455.1 bacterium
CTGGAGGATATTGCCAAGAAAGGTGGACAGCCGAATCTGCTTTTAGCTGGCACCAAACAAGCTCGAAAGATCTCATCGTTTAATCTTACTTCGGGTTCAACGCCAATTGTCAGAACGCGATATACAGACACTTCAACTGGTGCTGCTGTTTACGAATTCATTGGCGATCTTCCGCTGGGAATGATCGAAACTATCGTTCTCGATGTCAATATGCCAGACGATAAGGTTCTATTTCTGGATACAAAACGACTTGCGTTAGCGCCAATGGACAACCGTTCGCTTTCCGATTTCGATGCTACGCCATCCGGTGCAGATTTCACTGCCAGAAGAGTGTTAGGCGAATATACATTGGAGATACATAACGCTCTGCAGGCACACGGACTAATCAAGAATATAGGCGATGAATAAACAAATGTGTTGAGCAATAATGGGAGGGAGTTTGCACTCCCTCTCTAAATTTTTAGATGAATTAATAATAAAAATCAAGGAGCAAGCAATGTCCTGGCAGGAAAGCGTTTTATACACACCAGCAGACCTTATTGCGCTGGAGGGGGAAATTGTTGGTCGAATTCCGGATGCATACAGGCATGAGACAATTAAGTCTATGCTGGAAAGTAGAATTCAACAGCGATACAGTCATTTAAATGATGTGATTTCAAGCATCGAAAACTCCTCAATTTTCAAAAGAGCGGGGATACTTTTGAATTTATGTGTGGTTTTCCGTGAGAATTCAGTTCGAGATAACGATATTTTTCAGCATAAAGCCAGGCTCTATGAAATAAAATTTGAGGAAGAACTTGAAAGAGCATTGAAAATACTGTCGAAACAACTCGACAGCGGATATGAGATTGTGAGGTAAATAATGCTGAAGAAAATATTAGAAAGTATCCAGAACAAATTACTCGAAGTAATAGAATTGAGGGATATTCTTATCGGTGACGACGAGCTTGCTGCAACGCAACTTCCAGGAGCAACAATAAATGTCCTGTCCGTAAGGAACGATCTTAGTGCGGTGAAGAGTGAAATACTCGAGGCAGAAATTGTAATCAAACTGCATTTTCCACCGACAATTTCCGCAATCGACATGCAGGTCATTACAAAAAAAGTGCTAGAATCGCTCGATAAGCTCGATATTCCGGATTTCGCACGAGTCTCAAAGATCGTTGCCAGAATAACTAGCTACAACATTTACAAATTTTACCTGCTATTTAGATGGGGAGAAAGGATGGAATGATGAACCAGCAATTAGACGAAAACCAGCTGCTGTTCCCCAGTGTGGAAGCGAAATTTTTCCTCATGGTTGGTGGCTCGGTAATATCCACAATAGAGTTGCCCGACAATGGAGTAACATATTATCCGCCGGAACCTATTTTCGAGGTCAACGATGTTACACAACGAATACGAATTCGATTCGATTTTCTCGATGGGGATGGTATGTTGGCACTTCGAAGAGTAATAAATTTCTGGGCTGAGGATCCCACCGGTCGGAAAATAGTTTTATTGATACCGGGTGAAATAAGAGGATATGAGGTAACACCGTATGGGACCTGGCGTGAGTGGTTCTTCGATAATCAACCGCAGGGATACGGACCAGTAGAAACAGTATTCATTACGCAAGAAAGACCTTTCATGGACGAAATTGATGTGAACGAGAAATCGGAGCCGGATTATTGGATTGTAACGTAAAAATAATAGATATTTATGAGTGTTTTACAACTCTCTCCTTCGATTTTACACCCCCTCACCCCCAACCCCTCTCCCTAAGGAGAGGGGAATTACTAACAGAGCCATTGCAAGTCCTTCTCCTTGGGGAGAAGGATTTAGGATGAGGGGTTGCTTAAAAATGTGAACGAGAAATCGGAGCCGGATTATTGGATTATAACGTGAGAATAAACTATAGAAGCTAATGACTTTTGGTTATTCCAGGAGACCCGATTACATCTTTAGATAGTTGAATAAGCGATGCTGTTAATTCAGGTGATATCGCATCGTTAGACCGTCTGAGGTTAAAAAGCAATCGGTTAGCATATTGGAAAGCATCATGACCTAATCGTTGCTCACGCTCGATTCGCCATGGAAGATAATCCACCCAATACGACATAAGAATGCTGTAATGTGTATACTTTAATAGAGAATCCGAGAGTTCAACCTGATCGCGGTTGTCCATAAATTCCACTGCCCTTGTAATGGCATTAGCCGATTCGCTCCAGTGAAATAATCTCTCACTATAAGAGAATCCTATATATTTCAACTCGAAATCCTGAAGATTCTTGAAGAATTGAATAGTAACTGCGATACCAAGACTTTTTGCAACAGGCTCAGCGATTGTATCGGGAAGAAGACGAGACACTAAGCCCCATGGAACTCTAATGTATCGGTTTGGTGTTTCAGACAGGGATTCCGGGAGCATCATTATGGGTATATCCTTTTCAGTTAGCAGCTCCAAGAATTCCGTGAAACTTGAGACCTTCTCGAAAATCTTCATCATATCCCGTACGAAAACGATAAGAGAATCGTCAGACACGGATTCCAAAGATTCTTGAGAACTTGAGACTCCTTTGAAGATCTTTATCGTATCCCCTACAATGACGACAAGAGAGTCGTCGGATGTAAATTCAAAATATTCAGATGATGTAGAAATGATATCGTAGGGAGTTTGATATTGATAATGTTCCGCAATGAAAGCCTTAAATTGCTTATTGCCAATAAATTCCGGGACAATAGGAACAATTCGGTTCATAAAAAGAAGGCGATCCCAGGAGGCTGTAATAACAACCCATTGCTCCCAATTGCATATAAGGACCGATGTCTTAGGACAGCTTCTCAAGAGAGAGCGAACATGTCTGGAGAGATCCCATCTTTTGTCAACACAATATTTGGGTACTAATTTTTCTGGGAAAGGGATAAAATATAGTTTTTGTGAAAGCTCTTGTTCGATGAACTCGAGTCTATCTTCAATTTCCCCGCTCCATGGATCGGTCTGTTGCGCACAAGCCGAAATGATGAGCCAGAATAATAGAACACAAATTTTTTTGTAATATCGCATATTAATTAATTTAACAATTTTATGGGAAAAAAGAAAGGAGAAAGTCAAAATGGCTAACAGAAAATTACTTATCGCAATGGACACTGGTCATGCGCTTAAGGCTGTGGAGCTTGGTGGCGATCCGGAAACTTCGGGGACAGTGTTTATCGACCATGGTGACGGTTTCTATTCAGTCGAGCTACCTACCGATGTTTATGACATATATTTCAAAGATTCACCATCTGACCCAACTTGGACAGAACTTACGCATTTTCAAGCCAGATTCCATCCCACAGACGATATTACTGCGGATATCGATAATGTAAAGGATGATGTTAGCGACCACGAATCGAGAATTTCGACACTCGAGGGAAGCACACCTTCGACACCCACAGGCGTTTCGGCTATTAAAATTACTAATGGAATTCACATTCGATGGTCTCAAAATGAACCGGGAACATTATATGTAATAAGAGGTGAGTATCATCACGGCGATGAGAATGTCACGATAGACACAAATTCACGGATTCTCTTTGCGGGTTATAC
>JAUXEQ010000088.1 GCA_030620455.1 bacterium
GAATATCGCAAAACTTGCATTTCTCACAATTTCTTTCGAAGCAGGATGAAGTTTCTTGTGCTCTAAGTCCACGGTTTCTTTCCTCAATAAGGTTATTTTTGCTAATTCCTTTATCGATTACATCCCACGGTAATTTCTCATCTATATTTCGCTCTCTTAAGAATTGCTCCTTAGAAAGACCGTGTTTTTTCATTGCATTAAAAAATAATTCAGGTTTGAAATATTCATCCCATGCGGCGTTAATTGCACCATTACACCATGCATCGTAAATTACCTGTGATAGTCTTCGGTCGCCACGAGCGATAATTCCCTCGATTATTGGCAATTCAGGTTTCTTTGTTAGAATATCAACATTCTTTGGAGTGACTTTTTTTATTATATAAGTTTTGTGTCTTATTTCTTCCTCATTAATCTGTCTTTCCCATTGGAACGGAATATGTGGTTTAAGTACAAAGGGAGATATTGTTACGCGAACCTTAGCATGATATCGTCTCGCTATCGAGGATACTTGTCCGAGCATGTTGTTAATTTCCGAAATGTCTTCATCTGTTTCTGTTGGCAAGCCTATCATATAATACAACTTAATGGTTTTCCATCCTCTTTGAAAAGCCGACTCGACAGTTTGGAAAAATTTTTCCTCATCGAGCGGTTTATTAATTACAGATCTTAGCCTTTTCGTTCCAGCTTCTGGAGCGAATGTTAAGCCTGATTTTCTAGTTGAACTTAGTATTTCGAAAATTGGTTCATTTATTTCATCGATTCTAATCGATGGAAATGAGAAATCGATGTTATTGTTTCTTATCCATTCACTCAGTTGATAAAGCAAAGGATGAATTTGAGTGTAATCGGTAGTTGAAAGAGAAAGCAATCCAATTTCACCCCAACCTGTCAGCTTGTAGTTTGTCTTCAGTTCATTTGCAATAGAGTTTACTTCTCGTTCGCGAACCGGTCTATATGCAAAACATGCGTTGCAAAACCTACAACTCCTGCCACAACCTCGATTTATTTCGGTTCGAAGTCTGTGGTGGACAACCTCGATCCACGGTACAATTGGTGGTTTAGGATAGAATTTATCCTTAAGTTCTTTTGCTATTAAAGCCTTAACAGGATATGATGCTCCATTATAAATTTTATAGCCATCAAAATTTCCGTTATTAAAAATCGGTTTGTAAAACGAGGGGACATAAATTCCTGGCATATCTGCTAGTTTTGCTAATAACTCAGTTCTAATTAAAGTAGACCGATTCTCTTGAATATACTTCAACAAATCCACAAAACTTACTTCAGCATCCCCGATGTAAAATGCGTCAAAAAAAGGAGCGGCAGGTTCAGGATTCAACGTTCCAATGCCACCACCAATAACGATTGGATGCATTTCAGTTCGGTTTTTCGAAAATATTGGAATGAATGAAAGATCCAACATTTCGAGTATATTGGTGTATGAAAGTTCATGCTCCAAAGTGAATCCGAGAACATCGAAATCTGCAATCGGTGTCTTTGTCTCTAATGAAAAGAGTGGCAATCGCTTGCTTCGCATCAAATCAACCATATCGAGCCAGGGCATATAAACCCGTTCGCACAAAAGTTCGTCTTCACGGTTTACAATATTATAAATTATTTTCCCACCGAAATGGCTTGCACCTATTTCGTATACTTCAGGAAATGCCAGAGCAAATTTTCCTCTTCCAGTATGATCCTTTATAACAATTCCTTGTTCGTTGCCGATATACCTTGCCGGTTTCTCTACTAAAGGCAGTAAAGGTTCTATTTTTCCCCATAAACTCATCGAATAAAAATAAGATTTTGAGTAGAAAAGGCAAGCTATGGTAATCGATATATTGTTTTGACTTTGAATGTAAATTCGAGTTGTTAGTTTGTTTCCTAAATTTTTGGGTTGCAATTATTTTTTAAATTAATATATAATTCAATGAGTATATAAAAAACAGATAGGAAAATATGGCACAGAAAAAACCGATTTCAACGCGTGAGCTTTTGGAGGAGATGGTCGCAAGGGACGCTTCAGACCTTCATATTACAGTGGGTTCGCCACCAATGTTGAGAATCGACGGTGAATTGGTTCGAATGCCGTATGATCCAATTACCGCAGATACTACCAAAAGAATTGCATACTCGATAATGACAGATAGACAGAAACAGAAATTCGAGGAGCAATGGGAAATTGATTTATCCTTTGGTCTCGCAGATATTGCCCGTTTTAGAGTTAACGTCTTTTTGCAACGTGGAAGTGTAGGAATGGCGATACGAGTCATCCCAGTTGAAATTCGCAGTTTTGAAGAACTGAGATTACCCAGAATTATTTCAAGTTTTTCGAATTTTCCACTAGGACTTGTTCTTATTACAGGTCCTACAGGATCTGGGAAATCCACCACATTAGCCTCACTTGTGGACAAAATAAATAGAGAACGTCATTGTCATATTCTCACGATCGAAGACCCTATAGAATTCGTTCATAACCACAAGAATTGTATAATAAATCAAAGAGAATTAGGTTCTGATACTTCGAGTTTTGCAAGGGCATTGAAGTCTGCTTTAAGAGAGGATCCAGATGTTGTTCTTGTAGGTGAGATGCGAGACCTTGAAACAGTTAGTGCTGCATTAACAATTGCTGAGACAGGACATCTTGTTTTAGGTACATTACACACCAATTCGTGCTCGGAGACTATTAATAGAATAATCGATGTTTTTCCACCTTCCCAGCAGCAACAGATAAGAGTGCAACTTTCTTTTGTTCTTCAAGCAGTTCTCACACAGGCATTAATACCTAGAATAAGTGGCGGTCGAATTGCAGCAGTAGAGATTATGACAATAACACAAGCCATTCGTGCCCTTGTTCGGGAGGATAAAATCCACCAGATATATTCCACTATTCAGGCTGGCGGGAAATATGGTATGCAAACAATGAATATGTCCTTGGCAGATCTGTATTTAAAACGACAAATAACAATAGAATCCGCAATGAACCGTTCTCATGACGTTAATGAACTTTCGGAACTTATTGCCAGAAAGCAGAGTGCTGTAAAAAGTAGGAGATAGAAATACATTCTGTTCTGTACTAATACTACCGAGTATATTTTACTTTTTGTAGATTTAATGCAATTTCTATGACAGGAGAGTTTTTTTGTAGCAAGTTTAAGTTTTAATATTATAGTTAATATGAACGAAAATTTGGGGGTATGATTTAGGCATGCCAGTATTTGACTATACAGGAAGGACATCTTCCGGGCAGATAATCTCTGGTTCTATTGAAGCCAAAGCAAAAGAGGACATTCTTCAATTAATGCGCCGTCAGCGTATTGTTGTTACAAAAATTAGACGTAAAACCAACTTATCTGAAATTACAATTGGCTCAGGTGTTAAGACCGTGGAGATTTCAAGATTCACTAGGCAATTTTCAGTAATGATCGAGGCTGGACTGCCGTTGGTGCAGTGTCTTGACATTCTTGCTACTCAAACTCCAAATAAAATCTTCGGTAGAATGATCGGTAGAGTTAGAGATTCTGTTTCAGAGGGCAATACCCTTGCTGCTTCAATGAGGAAGGAAAAAAGGATATTTGACGACTTATATGTAAATATGGTAGAAGCTGGTGAGTTAGGAGGTGCTCTCGACGTAATTCTAAAGAGATTAGCAGATTATCGAGAAAAAGCCGACCAAATTACGCGCAAGGTTAAGGGAGCTTTGACCTATCCCGTGATAGTCTTAACTATGTTAGTCCTAATTGCTGGAGTTATGTTAACTTTCATTGTGCCAATTTTTGCTGGTATGTTTGAAGGATTAGATGCAGAACTGCCAAAACCCACACAAATAGTTATTGGAATATCAGATTGGCTAAAGGCTAATATTCTCGTTCTTATTGTCTTAATTATTCTTTTTATTGTGGGTATAAAGGTTGGTCGAAAAAATCCCAAAATAAGATACATTTTGGATTGGATTGTTTTGCATTTTCCATTGTTTGGAAATTTAGTAAGGAAAAGTTCTGTAGCTCGATTTGCGAGAACTCTTAGCACACTTCTTTCAAGCGGAGTTAATATTATCGATGCCTTAACAATTGTAGCAAAAACTGCGGGAAATGATGTTATATCTACAGCAATTAATAATTCTGTAATTTCAATTTCTGAGGGTGAGACTATTTCGAAACCACTCGAGGAGAGTAAGGTTTTTCCTCCTATGGTTACTCAAATGATTAGTGTGGGTGAAAAAACCGGGAATATAGATGAAATGTTGTCAAAGATTGCAGATTTTTACGAGGAGGAAGTTGATGCTGCAGTGGAAACTCTTACAGCAATGATCGAGCCCTTGATGACTGTAATTATGGGTGTAGTTGTGGGTGGATTGCTTGTGGCAATGTACTTACCTATGTTTGATATTATTGGAAAGATTCAGTGAAAGCGAATTTATTACAATTCCCTAACTGTATACATTTTCATTATATAACATAATATTATGCCAAAGATTAGGAAATACGCTTTAAGTGAATGGCGTTCAGAATTATATCACAGTATTCGTCTACTTCTTATTTCGAGATTTCTCATAACGCTAATATTGTTTGGAATGGTTTTATTGTTCTTGCATGGATCCACTGAACTGAGACTGCTTCTAATATTATACGGTGTTTTCACAGTAGGCTATCTTATATCTCTATATTTCTGGCAATTCGCTCAAAAGGAAGTGAACTTCAAATTCCTATATAGCATCCAAATTTTCTTAGAAATTCTTTTGGAAACCGGAATAATTCATTTCACAGGTGGAGCTACTAGTTCATTAACAATTCTTTTTGCGCTAACAATTCTTTCGAGTGCGTTTGTATTTAAGCTACTGGGAACCACACTTACAGCAACTGGTGCAGTTCTATCATACCTTATTTTAGCATATTTAGGATTTAAAAATATAATCCCAGTATATGGCTCACCAATAACAGAAGCCTCCCAAACAAATCCTGAGGCTTTGTTTTTTATAGCTTATATTCAAGTGTGTTTTCTGTATATCGTTGCATTTCTTTCGGGCTATTTGTCACAGAAATTGAGTACGCGCTTAGTTATATTAGAAAAAACAAAAGAAGAACTTGCTCGAGTCAAATGGGATACCGATCAGATACTTCAACATCTTCGAGTTGGTCTTATAACACTTAACTACAATGGGGAAATTATATATTTTAACAATGCTGCAGGACGAATTCTTCAAATTCCCACTGCTAAAGCTATAGGCAAGAACTTTAGGAGTATTTTGGATGATCGTCTGTTAAATCTGAGGGAACTTCTAAATAAAAAGCTTTCTGAGGGTGTTAAACACTTGACTTTAGAGATGAATATCGAGGATCGTTCAGGGAAAAACTTCCCAATTGATATTTCCATAGATGAACTTACAATAGATTCGGAATTAAAGGGAATAATTATTTCTTTCGAGGATACAGCCGAGAAAAAAAAGAAAGAGAAACAAATTCAACGTATGAAGCGTTCGGCAGCGATTGGAGAGCTTTCTGCAAGGTTGGCTCACGAAATTCGGAATCCGTTATCCACGATTCGAGGTGGAGTAGAATATCTCACGCAGGATAGCGATATTAAGAAAATTGATATGAGAGTTTTAAATCTTATTGTCAAGGAAAGCGATCGACTTACTAACTTTCTTGAAGAATTCTTGCTTTTTGCAAGGTTGAAAGAGCTCAAACCTGAGTTTTTAAGGGATGAATCAGCTAATGTTAACTTTGAACTTGCTGAGATTATCGGTGCAATAAATCTTAAACCTATTACAAAGAAAGATATTAGAATAGAAAACTCATTGGAACCGAATGTTTATGTCTTCTGTAGGAAAGATCATATACATCAAATTTTTATGAATTTAATAAACAATGCAATCGATGCTATTACAGATAAGGGCAAAATTACAATATCGCTTAACGGATTAGTACCTGGAATTATCGATAGCGAGCAACTTTTAGGGATTGCTGTTGAAGATGACGGGAAAGGTATTAGTTCTGAAGATATTGATAATATTTTCGATCCTTTTTTCAGCACAAAAGTTAGTGGAACTGGTCTTGGCTTATCAATAGTTCAGGGAATTGTAAATCAATATGGAGGACATGTTGAAATAGAATCTGAGTTGCAAAAAGGAACAAAAGTAATTTTTTACTTACCACTTGCAAAAGGACCAGATACCAATTATAATAGAAAAAAATAAGGGAGATATATCAGAGAAAGTGTTTTTACTTAATTCGCTCGATTTATTGAAATATAATTCTAGAATTGCAATTATCTAAAAAGCTCAATTTGTTTCAGTTGGCACTTTTACTCTAATAATTTTATTTTAAATATACATTATTAACATTTAAACGAAGGAGCCTAAGATGTTGTATTTGTTTATGGTTTTGAAGAAGGTTAATCCTCTACAGTGTGCTCTATTATTCCTTAGTATTTTTTGCGGCAATGCAATTGCTGAAGACACTCTCTGGCAAACAGATTGGTATATGGGTGACGGGCAAATTTCCGTCGATAGGAATTGGAACGA
>JAUXEQ010000164.1 GCA_030620455.1 bacterium
AGTGTATGATAATCGTAAATTCTCATTGTTATTGAACTTATAAATTCCTGTTAAATAAATTTCACCACCATTACTAAGTGAATTTGGCATTGAAAAAAATGAAGTAACACAATTTATCGACAACTTCCTTATCGGTTTAAATTTCAGGTTAATATCTGTGCCTAATTCTCCTGCTTGATATGCTTTAAAATAGAAATCATTTTCTCTTGGATAATATTTTTCATATCCTCTATCGCAAAAACCATCAGAGTATAGAACAATAAAATCGGGATGATAAACCCAAAATTTCCAAGCGATATTGCCGGTTTTCTTCGAAGGAGTCAGAATCAAATTTCCACCCCAGCTTCCATTATTTAAAACTGCTAATTCATATTGAAGCTTGTTTTTAAAAAAATGATTTATACCAAAAATCGATAACCCATATTGCTCTATTTTTTCTGAACCCATATCGGCAGATGACAACTTCCCAAAATAAAGGACAATTCCTTTTTGCTCTTTCTGAGAATGGTTCCATGACGCTGCAACTCCAGCCATACTTTGGGAGGTTTTTCCATATTTATTTGCTGAAACCGCAAGTTTTAATTTCCACTTACGATGCAAGTCCCAAGATGCAAAAAGACCATTTAATTCTCCATAAAAAGGCGATGCGAAGTAAGATCTTGCAGAATTCGATCTTTCTGACGTTGAAAGCGAAATTTTCCTACCAACAAGCAACCCATATCCTAAATGCACGTCATAGTTTCCGAGAACAATTTCAACATCATTAGTTCTATATCTAACATTCCTATATGTAGTCTGTAATTCCAGATCAGCCTGTTGTTTGAACCGATAATCCATCGAGAAATCCGACCATCTGAGTTCCAGCCTGCCACTATGATATGGATCATTACTTAATGCAGGAGCTATAAAATTATATCTCGTGTAAATTCGAAAATTGCCATTTATTCCCAGATCTCTTTTAGGAATTATATCTATAAACGGTGAAATTAGTTCAATATCATTGGGGAAAACATTTGCAACCTGTCTTAAATTTTTAAAAATAACTCCCTCATTTAGTTTTTTCTTAAGAGGAGCTATATCATTAGGATTCACACCAGGAATGATAAGAAGTCTTTGTAAATTATCGTAATTAATATCGACCTTGGATTCAAAGAGAGAAACAAGGTCAGTGTATTCCTCATAAGTTAAATCTCCAACTTCGAACGAAGCGTATATATCATCTATAGAGGAGTAATAATTAACCGAAATATTTTGTGTTGATGCTAATTTTAGAAAAAGAACTAGCAAAAAAGCAAAATGGAAGTTAGCTTTTTTTCTCATTGTCAAGTTTAGATTTTAACTCCAAAAGGTCATGCTCAAGAAGAGCAATTTTTTGGGCTAATTGTTTTTCCTTTAAACGTATCATTGAAATTTCCTTAGAAAGTCTGAAAATTAACAGAATAAGCAAAAGAAAAGCTAATACAAATAAGAGTGAAGGTGGATAATCAATGCCCAGGAACGCCGCAATTATATCAATGAGTTCTGGAATAAAGGATATAACAAAAAGAATAAAGAATAAAAAGACCCATGACAAGCTTTCTTGTACATCAAGTTTTCGTTTTACACCATTATAAATCACCCATATAAGAGCTAACAAAGAGAACAATGGTAGAATTATCCTGTATAATGGGAGCATTTATTTCTCCTCTATGTGTGTGGCGAGAATAGAAATAAAAAGCCTTGCGAAATAATAAATGCTCGATTTGAGACTATGCATTGAAGTCCCAGACATACGGGGATACATAACGACAGGAACTTCTTTAATTTTAAAACCTTGTCTCCAAACTTTATAAATTACATCTACATCGGGAAAATCTGCTGGATAAAATCTATCCATAGCTAATAAATTTAGTGCACTTTTCTTTATAAGTTGAAAACCTGTTGTAGGATCTGTAATTCTCATTCGTGTTAAGATTTTAATGAATTTTCTCATGCCCCAAATACCCAATTTCCTAAAAAAATCTATTGGATAATGAATATGGGAAAGAAACCTTGATCCTAAAACCAAATCGGCATTATTGAATTCTTGCAAAAAATTTCCAATGGATTTAGGTTCATGTTGACCATCTGAATCCATAATAATTACAAAATCATAATCCCTTTCGCACGCAAATTTGAAACCTGTTTGTAGTGCAGCACCATATCCAATATTACAGGGGTGATTTAGCACATAGATACCATATGATCTAGCAATTGCCTCAGTGTCGTCATAAGAACCATCATTAACCACCAATATCTCAAGGAAATCTTTTTCCCCAAGAATATCCAAAAGCTTCCTCAAAACATTACCAATGTTATTAGCCTCATTATAAGCAGGAATTACAATTAGACCTTTTTCATTTTTAATTTCCATAATAATTTTGAAATTATCCTGTTTGATATGCTTTAAATATCTCTCTATGCAAAATCATTTAAAAATACTTAATCATAATACCTATTTCTATTACTTTCTATCAATCTATGTATTCCTTCATTAAAGACTACTTGTAAATGAAAATTTGTCCTAATCAATAGATCATTAACTCCTACCGATTCTTTAACATCTCCTGCTCTTGGCAGCTCAAATTCGATGGGTACTTCAACGCCAGCTTCTGTCATAACGATTTTTGCAAGTTCCAATATACTAGTAGCTTTACCTGAAGCAAGATTAACTTTACCATCGAACCTTTTATATGCTAAATGTATTAATGCATCAGCTACATCACTTACATAAATAAAATCTCTTGTTTGAAGACCATCTCCGTAAATCTTAATAGGTTTATTATTTAAAACTGCCCTAACAAAATTTGGTACAACAGCACCATATGATGTATTCTTCCTCTGACGAGGTCCATAACCATTAAACAATCGAACAATTGAAACGGTATAGTCAAAATAGTCAGCGAGAGAACAACAAAGATACTCTCCAGAGAGTTTGCTTATGGCATACGGACTTTTGGGATCGGTTGGAAAATCCTCCGCGATAGGCACAACTTTGGATTCACCGTAAACCGAGGCTGAGGACATGAATACAATATGTTCTACATTATTCTTTACAGAGACCATTAAAACATTTGATAATCCTTCAATATTTGTTCTTATTGTTTGGTCGGGTCTGGCAAATGACTCTGGAACCGAAACAAATGCAGCCAAGTGAAAAACGACATCACAGCCGGATATAGCAACGTTCAAATCCCTATTATTATTGATAGAACCAACAATTAATCTGGCGTCGTTATTAACATTCTCTCTTAATCCTGTCGACAAATCATCTAATACAACCGTTTCAATGTTATTCTTAATAAGCCTATCTACAAGATGACTACCTAAAAAACCAGCACCACCTGTTACTAGAACCTTTTTCACAGTTAACCTTTCTTGAAACTAAGCATTCATCAAATTAAGGGAAAAAAATTCCGGGAGTCAAGCTAATCGAGAATAATTATCTTTATTGTTATGTAGTATATAATTTAAAAGAATTTTTCGTTTACAACTTCTGAATGTGGGTTATTTTTTGGTTCATAATATACACAATTCGAAGGATGTATTATTTAAAACTGGATAATTTATTAAACTCCATGATTAATTTCGAATTAACAGATATTTATGCTGGATATAATAATGAAACAATTCTCTCGGGAATAAATCTCATTATCGAAGACGGGATTTTTGTGATTATGGGACCTTCAGGCTCGGGTAAATCTACTTTACTCAAGCTTCTGAATAGACTGATTAATCCTACTAGCGGGAGAATAAAATACAAAAACAAACCTATAACCGATTATCCTATTCGAGAACTTAGAAGAAAAGTTGGAATGGTTTTTCAGAAACCGGTGCTTTTTGAGGGTACAGTTGATAAAAACATAAAGATAGCCAATAAAAACGTAACAGATGATGAGAGCGAAGAGTTGTTAAAACAAGTAGCCTTAACAAATGATTACATAGATCGATCGGATCAACAGCTCTCTGTTGGTGAAGCTCAAAGAGTGTGTCTTGCTCGGACACTATCAACGAAACCGGAGGTGCTTCTGCTCGATGAACCAACATCGGCTTTGGATCCAACCTCGACAATGAAGATTGAAAGACTATTAGTTAATATATCAAATAAAATATCTGTTGTATGGGTTACTCACCATGTAGAACAAGCATTAAGAATTGGTGGTCAGGTTGCAATGATCTTTAACGGAAAAATCCACTGGCAAGGAATAACTGATGAATTAATGCAATCTGAAGATCGAATTATTAAAAAATTCATATCGGGCGAATTAAAATAAGTCTTTCGAGAAATTAAATACCATAATAATCTTACGAGAGATCTTGCATTTTTTTATCAGAAATCGATATTTGTTTAGCAGTTGATGATCTTTTAACTTCCTAGAGGATATATTTCGTTCGGGGTGCAATGAATCCTTTCAAATCCCATTGCAGGAACTTCTGCGATAGGGCCCATAACCATAATAACTAAT
>JAUXEQ010000104.1 GCA_030620455.1 bacterium
GTTTTAGGTGCAGCACACGATGCAGTTGCTTTTGCCAAATCACAGGTAGAAATTGAACTGAACGGAGTCGGGGATAATCCTGTATTTTTCCCAGAGTACAAACTCACAATCACTGGAGCCAATTTCCAAGGTTCACCTGTATGTGTGCCTATGGACATGGTTGGTGCAACTGTTACAATGATTAGTGTTCTGTCTGAAAGACGACTTAATAGAATGCTGAATCCAGCACTCAGCGTTGGACTCCCTGCATTCCTAACCAAAGGCGCTGGAATGTTCTCTGGACTTATGCTTAGCCAATATACTGCAGATATGCAAATCGTAGAGCAAAGAATCCTCTCGACACCTGCATCGATTCAGTCCATTCCAGCTGCAGCCGATCAAGAGGATTTCGTATCGATGGGTATGAATACAGCACTTAAGAACGAGCAAATTCTCGATAATGCATACGGTGTTCTGGGAATAGAGTTTATGGCTGCAGCACAAGCATTAGATTTTAGAGAGTTCAGTCATGGTAAAGGAGTTACCAAAGCCAAAGAAATTATTAGGAAATATGTCGATTTCCTTGAGGAAGACAGACCTTTATACCCAGACCACAATAAAATGAAAGAACTTGTTAAATCCTGTGAAATTCTTGAGGAAGTGGAAAAAATTGTAGGTAGCCTTGATTAACAACTCGTTATATTATAAAACACTCTATAAAATTTTATTTTAACATTAATTAAATTCATTTTTCCTGATGGGAAATAACACCGATAAAAATCGGATTGTTACCTGTATTAACAATAGCTATCAGCGGTATGGTTGGAGGTACCATTTTGGTAAATAACTAATTAAAATCTGAATAATACAGCTTTAAGGAATCTACTCGAAAGGCGTCGATATGAAAATCCTAGCGTTTGTTGGAAGTCCAAGGAAAGATGGCAATACAGCTAAACTCGTAAATGTAATTTGCCAGGAAGCAGAAAAAAATGGGCACATTTGTAAAACCACATTCGTTTATGATCTTAATCCCGTGGGCTGTAAAGCATGCGGCGCATGCAAAGAAGGGGAAGTCGAGTACTGTGCTCAGGATGATGTTATTACGCATTTGATGCCCGAAATTGCTGCTGCCGATTGTTTGATTTTGGCATCTCCAATTTATATGGGATATATAACCGGACCTATGAAAACATTTATTGATAGGTTTTACACATTTGTCCAAAAAGCTTATAAGACAAGAATTCTTAACGACAAGCAAATTGTTCTTGTTATGACATGCGGGGCTCCAGCGAATGTTTTTGAGAAAGTTATGAAAGATTTAGAGTATTGGTTTACGCAATTCTTCAAGATGAAATTAATGGGGAAGTTATTCGTAGGTGAATTGAGTAATGGAAATATTCCAGAAGAAGCATTAAAGAAAGCTAAGGAAATTGGTGGTTCTCTATAAATCACATAAAGGAGTAATTAAGATGGAACGCTTTAAAAAAAACAATAGAAATAATGCAGAAGAAATTGCAATGCGTACTGCTGACTTTAATGCAAAGCAAAAGGATGGCTGAACTTCAATAACGTTTGCTGGATATTACAAACATCTCGACGCTTTTGTTTCCTCTAACTAATTCCCAATCTCTTTCTATAATAACCTGAATATAATGCTGCTGCTGAATTATTCGCTAAAACTCTATCCTTAACAACCAAAGTGGTGACCGGAGCTTTGCAGTGCTTTGTGAAAAGTATGTCATGACCGATGCATAACCCTAATATTATATTCATATCCGTTCCCTCACGGTTAAAAAGTTCTGCCTGACCTATTGGGTTGCACATTGCTTCATAGCGTTCATCTATTATCTTATCGAGATTATACTGCTCTTTGGGAATTCCGCAGACTTTGCAACATATAGAAATTACATTAAAATGTTTCTCGAAAATCTTATGTGCAATTTCAGCTTCTCCAGCAAGACCTATGCAAAATGCTAAACCAATTTTTTTGAAATTCATCATCTGAGCAAATTTGATAACTTCCTCTATTCTGGTAAGTTTCATGTAACCGCTGCTTTCGATATGTGCTGCTATACGCATTATTTTGATTTCATCATCACTCAAAATTTTCTCCACATCCTCTCTAAAGGATGCACAATCTTTACCTTGATAACAGGCTTTTTCCTTGCAATATGCACATTTCATAAGAATTCCTCCAAAAAAGTAGAGTTTTTTTCGAATCTCTAATTTAACACTCAAAGCTATTTGTAATAAGCAAGAATTTTCATATCGTAACATTTATAGGTAATATTTCTATTGCAATATAGATTTAAATGTAGGATTGCAAAACTTTACAATTTAATCGAACTCAGCAGTATTTTAAAAAAGAAATTATCAAAATAAATAATTATGCAGTTTATTAAAACTCTAATATATATTTTTCTTTAATTTAAATATTTCGAATTTTTTTTTGAATGGAGGATAAAATGAGATGTAAAATTTTTATTACTTTATTTATAATTATCCTGACCTTCTATTCTCACGCCGATTGGGTTAAGACATACGGTGGAATTAGTGGAGACGACTATGCATACTCTGTTATTCAAACTTATGACAACGGTTATTTAATTACTGGAAGCGAAAGTTCATCCGGAGCAAGTCCATTCAATGATAATGTCTATTTAATTAGAACCGACTCTCGAGGTGAAACTCTATGGACTCGTTCATACGGTGAACACAATACAGATATAGGTTGTGACGCTGTCCAAACATCAGATAGCGGATTCGCTGTTGTAGGTTTCACAGGAGTACCCCTGTCCTCTTATAAAGTTCTATTAATCCGAACTGATGCACTTGGCGAAACTCTATGGACACACACATACGGCGGAGTTTACATCGATTTTGGATATGACATAGCTCAAACGCTAGATAATGGATTTATAATTGTTGGTCAGACAACATCCTTTGGAGCAGGAGATTACGATGTCTATTTAATTAAGACCGATTCCTTGGGAGATACGATGTGGACTCGGACATACGGAGGATTAGAACCTGATGGAGCTACTTCGATTTGTGTGACACCAGATGGCGATTTTATTATTGCAGGACATACAAGTTCTTTTGGGGCAGGTGATTACGATGTCTATCTTTTAAAGATAGACTCGTTCGGTGATACGATATGGACACGCACTTATGGTGGTAGCAGCATGGACGTAGGTCAATCAGTTCAGCAAACATTAGATGATGGATATATTATCGCAGGCTATAGTTGTTCATTCGATTCTGTAGATACTAATGTCTATTTAATCAAGACTGACTCATTGGGAGATACCTTCTGGACTCGAACTTATGGCGGAATCCACAGAGAAAAAGCAAGATCTGTTGTGCAGACCATAGATAACCGGTATGTACTTGTTGGTATGACTAAATCTTTTGGATTAGGTCCACGCGACTTATATGTAATAAAAACCGATGAATGGGGTGAAACTCTATGGACAAGAACATACGGTGGAAACGGTTGGGATGAAGGATATTCGGTAATACAATCCTCGTTTGATTGTGGTTATATTATAACTGGATATACTACAATATCAGAATCCAGATATGTGTATCTCATTAAAATCGGAAGTAATGGCATTGTTGAACAAGAAACTCAAAAAATAGAAAACATATCTTTAACTGTTTACCCCAATCCTTTTAACAGTTACTGCAGAATTTCTGCACCTGCAGATGCAACAATAGAGATTGTTAATTTGCGCGGAGAATCTATAGAAGCGAGTCTCACAAAGAGTTCTTATGCTGAAACTAATAACGAGAGTTTTTCATACATTTGGCAACCAGACAAATCCATCAACAGTGGGGTATATCTTGTAAGGATGATTACTGAAAACAGAATTATAACAAAACGAATTGTATATCTGAAATAAGAATTATACAAAATATAATTATCCAAATCCGTTCAATTACTCATCTAAGATTAATTTATAATACCGAGCTTTTTTCTGTATTTACAATCTTAAAAAACCCTCCTTTATAACAAGGAGGGTCTAAAATAAGTAGTTTATGAGTTTACCACAATTCACCCTCTTTAATCAAATCACCAGGTTCACCAAATTTTAACGCAGCTTGAGCAGCAGCAAGTCGGGCAATTGGTACTCTATACGGAGAACAGCTCACATAATTCAAACCGATACGGTGACAGAACATAACCGATCGTGGATCGCCTCCATGTTCACCGCATATGCCCAACTTAATACTTGGATTTGTTCGACGACCGTATTTTACTGTCAACAACATCATTCTTCCAATTCCGATTTGGTCTAACACCTGAAAAGGATTATTATCATAAATTCCTAATCTCACATATTCAGGAAGGAATTTTACGGCATCATCCCTCGAAAATCCAGCACCCATTTGCGTTAAGTCGTTTGTCCCAAATGAGAAAAAGTCTGCGTATCTCGCAATTTCATCCGCAGTTATAGCACCCCTTGGTACTTCTATCATTGTTCCAATTAAGAAATCGATTCTATCATTCCTTTCCTCAAAAATCTGCCTTGCGACTCTCTCGATTAATTCTCTGCTAAGCTGAAGTTCTTTCCAGTGACCAACCAAAGGAACCATGATTTGCGGTCGAACTTCGATACCCTCGTTCTTGACAATCAACGCAGCTTCAAGGATCGCTCTCACCTGCATTTCCGAGACTTCCGGATAAGTCAACCCTAAGCGGCAACCTCGATGACCTAACATTGGATTAAACTCATGAAGGGAATCAACTGTACGTTTGATCTTTTCTATTGGCACATTCATAGCATCAGCCATCTCCTGCTGACCTTTCAAATCGTGTGGCAAGAATTCATGCAACGGTGGGTCGAGTAGCCTTATCGTTCCCGGTAGACCCTTTAGAGCTCTAAAAATCCCAATAAAATCATTACGTTGCAACGGTAAGAGTTCATCTAAAGCTTCCTTATATTGCGTTTCAGGAGTTTTAAGCTTCTTGGCAATTGCTTCATATTCTTCGCTATCCTTTTCAAGCCCGTCAAGACGCATTCTAAGGTTCTTAACCTCTTCCGCAACGAGAATTTGTTTTCTAAAAGATACAATTCTGTTTCCCTCGAAAAACATATGCTCAGTACGAGTTAAACCTATACCTTCCGCACCAAAATTAATAGCTACTTCAGTGTCATGTGGTGTGTCGGCATTAGTTCGAACACCAATCTTTCGGAACTCATCTGCCCATTCCATAATTATTCTAAAATCTCCCGCAAGTTTAGCCTCTACCGTGGGGAGTTGTCCCAAATAAACCGTTCCCTTTGCTCCGTTTATCGAAATGAAATCTCTTTGTTTAACTACTGTTTCACCAACGATGAATTCCTTCTTGCTATAATCTATTTCAATTTCACCAGCACCGGCAACACATGGTGTTCCCATACCTCTCGCAACAACGGCAGCATGAGATGTCATTCCACCGCGTGCGGTCAAAATTCCTTGAGCCACATTCATACCACCAATATCCTCTGGGGATTTCTCAAGTCTCACAAGAATTACTTTTTCCCCACTCTCATTCCATTCTTCTGCTTCATCAGCTGACAATACAACCTTTCCAGTGGCGGATCCTGGTGAAGCTGGGAGACCACTTGCGATAACAGTAGCTTTCGATTCTGCAATAGGATCGAACATAGGATGAAGAAGTTGATCCAAGGACTTTGGAGGTATTCTCAAAATTGCAGTTTCCCTATCGATAA
>JAUXEQ010000010.1 GCA_030620455.1 bacterium
AATAGACCCGGTTCTATTCATAACAATACCAACACCGATACCTTCGGGGTCTGCAATAACCTTTAGATGAATATATTCTATCTGTCCATCGTATTTTGTTTTAATAGCGGTTTGTTCAGCTTCCGGTGCAGCAATACCACCAATATGAAATGTTCTTAAAGTGAGCTGAGTTCCAGGTTCTCCGATACTTTCCCCTGCGATTATACCAACTGCTTCACCGATAGAAACTATTTGCCGGGTTCCCATATCCATTCCATAGCACATTGAACAGACACCGCGTTTCGATTCGCAAGTAAGGACAGATCTAATACTAACAGCTTCAACTCCTTTATCTTCAATAAGTCTAGATTTATTCAAATCTATATATTCATCCGCTTCAACAAGAATTTCCCCGCTAATAGGATCGTAAACATCCTCAACCGCATATCGACCGAGAATACGGTCTCTAAGAGGAATAATAACTTTTTCTCCATCCTTAAGAGCTTTTCTAAGGATGCCTCTAATTGTTCCACAATCCTTCTCGGTAATATAAACATCTTGAGAAACATCGACTAATCTTCGAGTTAGATAACCTGCTTCAGCAGTTTTCAATGCAGTATCTGCAAGTCCCTTACGTTGACCATGACTTGAAAGGAAATATTCTATAACAGAAAGACCATCTCTAAAACTTGATAAAATTGGAGTTTCAATAATTGTTTGAGAAGTCATACGTTTTTGAGGTTTTGTCATAAGTCCTCTAAGAGCAGAAAGCTGCCTAATTTGATCTTGACTTCCCCTTGCACCAGAATCCACCATCATTGCAAGAGGATTGAAACCATAATTATAGTTTACGAGTGTGTCAAACAAAGCCTGTGTTATATTCTCCTGAGTTATTGTCCAGATACTAATAACGTTATTGTAACGCTCTTTCTCTGTTATAACACCCTTTTTCCTTAACTGCTGAATTCTATCAATTTCTTTTCGAGCTTTTTCAATAAGCTTTTGCTTCTGAGGTGGCACAATAAGATCATCCATACCAATGGAAATAGAACCATTAGTAGATGCTTCGAAACCGAACTTTTTCAAGTTATCCAGAAAATCAGCGGTTTCTCTTAATCCTACTTTGTCGTATGCATCTGACACAAGTTGCCTTACAGTTTTCACTTTCATAAGTCTGTTCTGATAACCCAAATCCTTAGGGATAATCTGATTGAGCATAACTCTTCCGACAGTAGTCTCAACATAAGCATGAGGTATTTTTACTTCTTTGGTTTTCCCTTTACTATTTGAAATGGAAACAGTAGTTTCATCATTTATTCCGGCGCCAATTCTAACACTCACAGTACCCGCAATTGGTGCAAGAACTTCATCAAAATCACGATTGTATTTTAGCTGATTTTTCTTTATAGTAACATTACAAGGATATTTTGGGACCCTTGCAATTACAGCTCCCTTATTTATAACCATCTCATTTTCAATTGTTAAATGAAATTGCTGAGAAGGCATTCTTACAAAAATCAATGCGTGTTCGCCTAAAAGCCCATTATCAAATGCAACTATGACTTCATCGGATGAAGAAAAAACTTTTCCTTCACCTTTTTCACCTGGTTTTTCCTTTGTAATATAATAAATACCAAGAACCATATCTCGAGTAGGTGAAGCAATAGGTGAACCATCAGAGGGGGAGATAATATTATTTGCTGAAATAGTTAAAAGATGACTTTCCAATTGAGCTTCAAAACTCAGAGGGACATGAACTGGCATTTGATCTCCATCGAAATCAGCATTAAAAGCACTACAAACCAAGGGATGAATTTGAATAGCTTTCCCTTCAACGAGTATTGGATAAAAAGTTTGAATAGAGAGTCTATGCAACGTTGGTGCTCTGTTCAAAACAACAGGATGATCTTTAGTAATCTCTTCAAGAAGATCCCAAATTTCAGGTTTAACTCTCTCGACATGTTTTTTTGCACTTCTAACCGATTGCGTAATACCTTTCTCTTCAAGTTTACGGATAATAAAAGGCTTAAATAACTCGAGAGCCATTGTTTTAGGAAGTCCACATTGCCATATCTTAAGTTCTGGATTTACTACTATAACTGCACGACCGGAATAATCGACACGCTTCCCAAGAAGGTTTTGCCTAAATCTTCCCTTCTTACCTTTCAAAAAATCTGAAAGTGAATTAAGTGGTCTCTTATTTTGACCCCGAACTGCTGTTGTAACTTTCCCATTTTGAATTAATGCGTCCACAGCTTCCTGAAGCAATCGTTTTTCATTGCGGAGAATAACCTCAGGAGCTTGAATTTCCATTAATTTTTTGAGTCGGTTATTACGGTTTATGAGCCTACGATATAAATCATTTAAGTCGGATGTTGCAAATCGACCACCTTCGAGAGGAATTAGAGGTCTAAGGTCAGGTGGTAGAACTGGTATAGCCTCGAGAATCATCCATTCTGGTTTGTTCCCAGAAGCTCTTAAAGCCTCAACAACAGAAAGTCTTTTTAGTAATGACTTCTTTTTTTGTTCAGATTTTTCCAAGTTAAGCTTAGATCGCAATTCAGCTGCTAATTCATCTAACCTAAGTTGCTGGAGCAGTTTTTTTAGTGCAATACCACCCATCATAGCTTCAAATTCGAGTTTTTTTGCATTAAGTTCACGATATTCCATCTCAGTAATCAGCTGTTTATATTTAAGTCCCGTGATTTCTGTATCTCCAGGATTAGTAACAATATAGCTTTCATAATAAATTATCTGATCTAAATTAGAGTATGAAAGGTTAAGTAAAGTACCAATACGGGAAGGATTCGTACGAACATACCATATATGAGTTACTGGGACAGCAAGTTCAATATGTCCGATTCTTTGGCGTCTAACTTTGGAATATGTAATCTCAACACCACATCTGTCGCAAACAACGCCTTTGAATCTTATACCTTTATATTTACTACACGAACATTCAAAATCTTTGACTGGACCAAAAATTTTCTGACAGAATAAACCTCCATTCTCAGGTTTAAAAGTTCTATAATTAATAGTTTCAGGTCGAGTCACCTCGCCATAGCTCCATGATCTAATAGTATCCGGACTAGACAACATAACTTTAATTGCAGAGAAATTTGATTCTTGCCGTGTACTGGTAACATTAAAACTCAATGCCATTTAATATCACCTCTGATGAGAGAAATTGGTTAATCCTCTTCATCTGTTATTAATTGAATATCTATACAAAGTGATTGTAATTCCTTAACAAGCACGTTAAATGACTCTGGAATTCCCGGTTCTGGAGGATTCTCACCTTTAACGATGGTCTCATAGATTTTAGATCGACCATGTATATCATCCGATTTAACAGTCAGCATTTCCTGTAATGCAAATGCTGCTCCATAAGCCTCGAGAGCCCAGACTTCCATCTCACCAAAACGCTGACCCCCAAATTGAGCTTTCCCGCCAAGAGGTTGTTGCGTGACAAGACTATATGGACCTATAGACCTAGCATGAATTTTATCGTCTGCAAGATGTACAAGTTTCATCATATAAATTTGACCAACAGTAACATCCTCAGGGAACTGTCGACCGATCTTGCCGTCGCAAATCCTAACTTTACCGGATGCGGGTTTATTAACATTAATTAGATCCTCTTTAATTTCTTTAACGGTTGCACCATTGAAAACAGGAGTAGCACAATATAGATTCTTTTCTTTGAGTGCCCAGCCAAGATGTGTTTCAAGTATCTGTCCGATATTCATTCTCGAGGGTACACCTAATGGATTTAATATTATATCAACTGGTGTTCCATCTTCTAAATAAGGCATATCCTCTCTTGGAACAATAATCGAGACAACACCTTTATTTCCATGTCTACCAGCCATTTTGTCACCAATAGAAATTTTTCTTTTCATTGCAATGTAAACCTTAACGAGTTGTATAATACCGGGTAAAAGTTCATCACCTCTGCTTATTTTATCTCGTTCAATTTCGAATTCTTGTTCCTTTTCTGTAATTAATTTCGAGGCTTGGGCAATAATTTTTCTAATACGAATATTAGTTTTTTCGTCATCAGTCCAGAAGGATGATGAAGAAACATCATCGACATTTAGTCTTATAGCAAAACGTTTTGAAATCTTCGATCCCGCGGAGATTACAGGCTTACCAGTGCTTGCAGAGATTAAACTGTTAACCCTCAATCCAACAATTAGTTTACGAATTTTCGCATCCCTACGATTTTTAATAGAATCGATCTCTTCTCTGAAATGTTGTTCCATTTGCTTTAGCAATTCCTTTTCACGCCTTCTACCGCCTGAATAACCTCTTCGAGATAGTAAAATTGTATCAATAACAACACCTTCAATACCCGGTGGTACTCTTAAAGAGGTATCTTTAACATCACCAGCACGTTCACCGAATATAGCTTTAAGAAGCCTCATTTCTGGAGTAAGTTCGATCTCACCTTTTGGTGTAACTTTACCTGCTAATATGTCTCCCGGTTGAACATGAGTTCCAATCCTTATAATCCCATTTTCATCAAGATCTTTAACAGCTTCCTCAGAAACGTTAGGGAGTTCTCTTGTAAGTTCCTCTGGTCCCATTTTAGTTTCCCGGACCTGCATTTCTTTATCCTCAATATGAACAGATGTGAAAATATCATCCTGAACTAACCTATCTGAAATAATAATCGCATCCTCAAAGTTGTATCCGCGCCACGACATAAATGCAACAAGAACGTTCTTACCCAATGCTAATTCACCCTTGTTTGTCGCTGCTCCGTCGGCTATAACCCGATCCTTTTCAATAATATCATTAACCTTAACAAGTGGTCTTTGATTAATCATTGTATTTTGGTTAGTTCTTCGAAATTTAATTAAAGGATAAATGTCAACATCTTTTAAAAGCGAGTCATCATCCAAATCAGCCTGAAGAGGTCTAACCTCAATGACATTAGATGTAACTCTGGCAACTTTTCCTGCTCTTTTTGCAGTAATCACCGAACCAGAATCGATAGCAGTCTTAAATTCCAGTCCTGTACCAACAATTGGCGGTTCAGTAAATAGTAATGGAACAGCCTGTCTTTGCATATTTGAGCCCATAAGCGCACGACTGGCATCGTCATGCTCAAGGAACGGGATAAGGGCAGCGGTTATACTTACCGTTTGCGTAGGAGATACATCAATTAAATCTACTTGTTGAGAATTAACATTAACAATATCCCCTTGTTTTCTTACGATAACATTCTCAGATAAAATTTTTCCATTCTTATCAACTTCAATGAAGGACTGAGCAACGTTTAATTTATCCTCTTCATCTGCAGTAACATAGACAACTTTATTTGTTAAAACACCTTTTTTTACTTTTAAATATGGTGTTTCTAGGAATCCGTATGAGTTAATACGTGCATATGTAGCAAGTGAAGTTATAAGGCCAATATTTTGTCCTTCCGGTGTTTCAATTGGACAAAGACGACCATAATGTGTGTAATGAACATCTCTAACTTCAAATCCTGCCCGTTCTCTAGTTAATCCACCAGGACCCAATGCAGAAAGCCTTCGTTTATGAGTTAGTTCAGCTATTGGATTTGTTTGGTCCATAAATTGAGATAACTGTGAAGAACCAAAGAAAGAATTAATCACTGCGGAAATAATCCTCGCATTTACAAGATCGCTAGGAGTCATTGTTTCAACATCTCTAGTTCGCATACGTTCTCGGACAGTTCGCCCCATCCTAGCAAATCCAACTCTGATTTGATTAGCAAGAAGTTCACCAACAGATCGGGCTCTCCTGACACCTAAATGGTCAATATCATCGGTAAATCCTTTACCATGTCTCAAACCAATAAGATATGCTGCAGTTGAGATAAAATCCTCCGCTGTAATAACTCTAACATCGAGTGGAACATCCAATCTCAAACGTTGATTAATCCGAAAACGTCCAACTTCACCAAGATCAAATCTCTTAATACTAAAAAGATATTCAGAAAGAATTTCATCCTCTTTGCCCGATTCTACAATATTTCCGGGACGAATACCCGAATATATTTCCTGCACAGCTTCGAGTCTTGTCTCAGTTAGGTCTGCTTTCAAAGAGTTAAAAATAATTGGAACCATTCTCGGGTAAGATGGAATAACAACAGCAATTTTTTCTATATCATGACTTTTAATCCTTTCAATATCCTCAACGCTAAGAATTTGTCCGATGTCGATAATTATCTCACCGGTTTGCGTATCTACTATCTGATCAGCACAATATGAACCAATTGCACCATCGAGTTTTCCGTCAGTCAACTTAAATTCGGTAACTTCATGGAACAGTTCAATAATCTGCCTATCTTTTTCAAAGCCAAAAGCTCTGAGAAGAGTTGTAATAGGAACTTTTTTGCGAGAAGAAATCACAGCATGTAAAACATCCCTAACATCAAAGCGAATTTCTAGCCATGAGCCATGCAGAGGAATCAATCTTGCGGAGAAAATTTTCTTTCCGTTTGGATGAATAGTTTCATCAAAAAACACACCCGGTGATCGATGAAGTTGTGTAACGATAACACGCTCTGCTCCGTTTATTATGAACGTTCCTACATGTGTCATAAGTGGAAGTTCACCCAGATAAACTTCACCCTCGCGGATTTCCTTGATTCTTCTCTCTTCAGTTTGTGCTTCGGCATACTCAACAAGTCTAAGTTTAACTTTAAAAGGAATTGAATACGTCAGATTTCTAATCCGACATTCCTCTACAGTATATCGCGTAAGACCAACATCATAAGATACGAATTGGAGTTCATATTTTTTATAAATGTCCTCGATAGGAAAAGCATCATAAAAAACTGCTTGAAGCCCCTGAGGAAGACGCTTTTCAGGTGCTACATCTTTTTGGAGGAAATTTTCATAAGAACTCAATTGAACTTGAAGAAGGTTAGGCATTTCAACCTTCGACGAAACTTTTTCAAAATTTTTCCTCTTGATAATTGGTTTGGCTTCCATTAGGATTCAAACCTCTCATTTAATGGGTTTGATTAAGTTTAAAATCACTAATATACAGGAAAAAACCTCTGCGTAATATAAAGGTCTCTGTATCATCGATTTATTCTCAACTTATATATAGTAATTACTTAATCTCCACGTTTGCACCAACAGCATCGAGCTTGCTCTTAATCTGCTCAGCTTCAGCCTTTGTAATATCTTCCTTAATAGCCTTAGGTAGATCTCCCTCAACAAATTCTTTAGCTTCTTTTAAGCCGAGACCAGCAATAGCTCTAACTTCTTTAATAACTTGAAGTTTTTTATCACCAATTCCAATTAAGGCAACGGTAAATTCAGTTTGCACTTCTTCTTCCTCAGCAGGTGCAGCAGCTGCAGCAGATGCAGCAACCATAGCAACAGGAGCAGCAGCAGATACTCCGAACTTATCCTCCAATGCCTTAACTAAATCGGACAGCTCCAGTACAGTTAATTTCTCGATCTGTTCGATTACTCCCTGTACATTGGGACTCAAATCCATAACATTCCTCCTATTATTTTTGTAACTTAATTATCAATATAATCTTAATTACTTCATTTCAGTTAAGAAGTAATTAAAAAGAAAATCTTTAAAAAAGGATTACTCCTCCCTTTTAGAAAGCTGATCGATCTGTGAAACAAGTCCTCTAAGGAGACCAGACAATACAAATACTAACCCAGAAATTGGAGCTGCAATAGAAGCAACAACTTTTGCTCTCAATTCATCCATTCCTTGAAGAGATGCAAAATGTTTAATTTTATCGGCTTTATAGAATTCATTGTCCAACAAAATACCTTTTATAGATGGCTTTTGGTGCTCTCTAATAAAATTTCGAACAATTTTAGCAGGTGCAATAGGATCATCTTTGCTCATTACGATAGCTGTATTACCCTGAAGAACCTCTTTATCGATTGAAGAAATTTTCATTTCCTCTCGAGCAACTCTTATCAGTGTATTCTTAGCAATCCTAAGCTTAATTCCAGCATCTTTAAGTTTGGTTCTCAGAGTTGTCATATCAGTAACATTAAGCCCCTTGTAATTTGTGAAATAAAAAACGTTAAATTCTTTGAAATCCTCAATTAAGTCTTGAAGAATAACTTCTTTATCTTTCCTAAGCATATTCAAACTCCTCATAGAATTACGGGTTAAGTATATCAGAAATATCCACTCTAATACCTGGACCCATTGTCGAAGAAATAGAAATATTTTTAATATATTGACCCTTAATAGTAGAAGGTTTTGCTTGTATAAGAGAATCTATAATAGAGTGTGCATTCCCTTCAATCTTATCTAATTCAAAGGAAACCTTCCCTATTGGCGCATGAATATTTCCCGCTTTATCAACTCTATACTGAATTTTCCCAGCTTTACTTTCTTTGACAGCTTTTACTACATCATTAGTAACAGTTCCAACTTTCGGATTTGGCATGAGACCTCTTGGACCAAGAATTTTGCCCAACCGACCCACAAGGCTCATAACATCAGGAGTTGCAATAGCCACATCAAATTCAAGCCATCCATCTTTGATTTTTTCAATAATCTCCTCGAGACCGACGAAATCTGCACCGGCTTGTTGAGCTTCAGTAACTTTTTCTCCCTTTGCAAAAACTAAGATCTTAACTGTTTTTCCAGTTCCATGTGGGAGTACAACAGTTCCTCTAATCATTTGATCTGCATGCCTGGGATCAACATTTAACCTGACTGCAATATCAATGCTCTCGTCAAATTTGGCGTAAGATAATTCCTTTACAAGATCGATAGCCTTATCAAGAGGATACATATTATTCTTATCAAACTTCTCTTGAGTTGTAAGATATTTCTTTCCTTTTTTATTCATTGCTCCTCCTGTGAGCTTCCACATTTATTGAGCTTTATATTTGGCTTTTAAAGGTGTGGTAACCTTTAAATTATTCCACGACATCAATGCCCATAGACCTGGCGGTTCCCTCAACAATCTTTATTGCTTGAGCCATATCCTTAGTGTTAAGGTCGTTAAGTTTTTGTTGAGCAATACCTATTATTTTCTCTCTCTTAACTTTAGCCACTTTCATTTTATTAGGTTCACCAGAACCTTTTTCAATTCCAACTAGTTTTCTTAGCAAATCAGAAGTAGGAGGTGTTTTGGTAATAAAAGTGAATGAACGATCTTTGTAATATGAAATAACAACAGGAATGATATATTCCCCCATTTTGGAAGTTTTCGCATTGAATTGCTTACAAAATTCTGGAATATTAATTCCAGTTGGACCAAGAGCAGGTCCTACAGGTGGCGCAGGTGTAGCTTTTCCAGCGGGAATTTGTAGTTTAATAACTCCCAAAGGTTTTTTAGTCTTTGCCATTATACTCTCCTATAAACAATCTTTCAATATTCAATTAAACAATATCTTTACAGTCATAACGTATATATAATATATTATCTATATTTTATAATGATGTTAACCATCAATAACAAGTCTACTTTTTATCCTCCCTAATTTGTAGAAAATCCACATCAACAGGTGTTAATCTACCAAAAATAGAGACCATAACTCTAACTTTACCTCGTTCTTTATTAACTTCACTAACCATACCAGCAAAATCTTTAAATGGACCATCAATAACTCTAACAGGATCGCCTTCGCAAAAAGGAATTTCAATTTTTTCAACCGCTACAGTTTTATCAGTTTTACGCATAATATTATCAACTTCTTCTTCAGATAGAGGAACCGGTTCGTCACCAACTGTAATAAAACCAGTAATCCCCGGAACACTTCTAATGAATCCTTCGGTCTCCTTCATCAGAACCATTCGAATAATCATATAACTGGGAAAAAATTTCTTAGCTACCGTTCTTCGTTTTCCACGACGCATCTCAACAACATCCTCAGTAGGAATAATCACCTCTACAATATAATGCTCTAGACCCTTAAGCTTAACAGTGTTCTCAATAAATCTCTTAACCTTCTCCTCCTGTCCGGACAAAGTATGGATAACAAACCACTTAGCATCCGGATTATCAATTTTATCTTCGTTCTCGGAGTTTTGATCTTCTAATATTTCTGTTTTATCTATCACAATCATTTACACTTGTTTAATTACCTTTCAAAAAAATATTTCCGTGTTATACGGAATAAATAAAAATTCCCAAATTATGCTTATTATAAATCAATCGAAAAAGTCAAACAGAATTTGAACAATCTTTAGAGTAATTTCTCACGGTAATATTTTTCCAATAACATAACCGAAAATCCAATCGACCAAACCGACATAGAACGCTAATATTAATGTCCCAGTTATAACGGCGACTGTTAGTTCAATCAGTTCATTACGCGATGGCCATCGAACCTTCTTAAATTCAAGCCAGGATTCGTATATAAACTGTTTGATCTTTTTCACATGTTCTCCTTTTATATTTCAAAACAACAAGTATAGAATTCTAATTATGTAATTCAAACGTTAAAAATATTAGTTACAAAATGTAACTTTACCAAAACAAAAAATCCCCTCCTCGGCAAAACCGATAAAACCAGGCCCGGAGGGAATTGAACCCCCAGCCCCCGGTTTTGGAGACCGGTGCTCTGCCAATTGAGCTACAGGCCTTTTAAACTATCCAATTAATTAATTGAGAATTAATCTGTCAATAAATATTTATAATTAATTTAAAATTTTTTTTATTTTTTCCTATATTTTTTTCCACAAATATATCATTTAAGAATATTATTCTGGTAAAATAAAAAAGGTGTTGACTCACTTATTCTAATAAATTTTTTTTGTCTTGCGTTTGTGTTTATGTTGAGTTAATTCAGGAATTATGTGATATTTAAAAATACCACGGGGGATTAGCTCAGCTGGGAGAGCACAAGCTTTGCAAGCTTGGGGTCACCGGTTCAAGCCCGGTATCCTCCATTTATTTGGCCCAGTAGCTCAGTTGGTTAGAGCGCATGCCTGATAAGCATGAGGTCGATAGTTCGATTCTATCCTGGGCCATTTTTTAATTCTTAGATCTATATTTATAGATTAAATACGAAACCATAGTCCTTATTGCCAATTAAACTTATATTAAATGCAGAATTGAGAGGAACATTCTATGTATTTAATAGAATGTCAGTATTTGAAGTGATAACAGTATCATCATAGCCTTAATATCTGAAATTCTCGATTGTGAATTGAAGTAAAATTATCCTGAACTTCTCGACTTCGAAAAAAGAATTATCTGAGTGAAAAATATCAAACAGAAATTTATTCTCATTATTCAAACAATATCACAATCAAAAGGAAATCCCAGAGATTCTTATACAAATTGCGACAACACTAATATCCCAGCTTGACATAAAACTACATTAACTATAGCTTAGGATTAGAAAAATGGAGGAATAATGAAAGAATTCGTGATCGTGCTTGCAGGTGGTAAAGGCGAAAGATTCTGGCCAGTTAGTAGATCTCGTAAGCCCAAGCAGTTGCTAAGACTGCTTTCAAATAATACAATGTTAATAGAAACAATTAATCGAACTTTGGATATAGTTCCGATCGAACACACATTTATAGTAACAGGACCAGAACTGGCAGAGTTAATATCCGAGACACATCCCGAAATACCAAAAGAGAACTTCATAACTGAGCCGCAAGGTAAAAATACAGCACCAGCAATTGGGCTTGCAGCAGCTGAAATCATTGCACGATATGGTGACGGTATCATGTATGTTTTAGCGTCGGACCATTATATCGAACCTAAAAGTGCGTTTCAATCAGTACTCATATCTGCAAGGGATGCCGTCTTGAAAACTGATAGACTTATTTTAATGGGTATTGAACCTTCTAGAGCAGAAACTGCTTATGGATATATTCATGCAGGAAAAAAAATATTAGAACTGAGTGATTCTGACTGTTATGAAGTTAGCTCTTTCAAAGAAAAACCAAATAGAGTAAAAGCTCAAGAGTTCTATCTTTCGGGAGAATATCTCTGGAATAGCGGAAATTTCATCATGCGTGCAGGAAAAATTCTTGAAGAAGCAAATATATATCTCCCAGATTTTGCTCAAGCCTTATATAAATATATTGAGGAATTCGATAAGCCCAACTCTAACAAGATTATCGAGGAAGCATTCGAAACTATTCCATCAATAAGCATCGATTTTGCTATATTAGAGAAAACTCGAAATGTCGGGGTAATCTGGAGTCGTTTCAAATGGGATGATGTGGGTAGTTGGAGTGCAATGGAGAGAGTGCTATGCTCAGATAATCATAATAACATTCAAATTGGAAAAGGTGAGTTTCTTCTTGAGGACACGTATGAAACCACAATTCTAAATGATTTAGATGGGTTGATTGTAACTTATGGGATTTCGGATATGGTTATTGTACGAATGAATGATGTGGTATTAGTTATGAATAAAACAAGAATTCAACAGATACGGGATTTAATAGATATTCTTAAATCGGATGTTAAATATAATAAATATCTATAGGATTAAACATGAACAAGAAAATCTTAATTCTTTTATTAATAGTTACACTAATAATTTTTATTCCAGGTTGTACTGCTTCACAGCAAAACAGAATAGACGTCAATAAAACCAGATATACGATGCCTATTGCTGAAAAAGAAATGCCAGAATCTGCCGTAGAACCTAAATCTCCACCCAAAAAGAACAAAAATAAAGATTCATATTCAGAAATCCTCGAGCATGAGGTAATAAGACAACCTTCAGGTGAAAAGGAAACATGGGGGTTTAGAGTACAAATATTTTCGTCATTTGAAAAGGATGAAGCCGAGAGAATCGCCGAAAACGCTCGAAACAAACTCAATGAAAAAGTTTATGTTGAATTCGATCCACCTTATTATAAAGTAAGAATCGGAAATATTATTGATAGTGAAGAAGCCGAGGCATTGAAAACAGAAATTAGAAGCTATGGATATTCAGAATCCTTGGTGGTTAGAACCAGAATTATAATGAAAGATGAGTAATTTTTCATAGATATTTATAGGAGAGTTTATGGAACTTCAAATAAACAAAGCGAAAGTTCGAATTGTTCTTGGAGATATTACAGAGCAAGATGTCGATGCAATTGCCATATCCGCCAATGATAGACTTTGGATGGGTGGACGAATAGCAGAGACAATAAGAAAAAAAGGTGGGGATGAAATCGAGACAGAAGCAATGAAGCAAGGACCAAAACAAATTGGGGATGTAGCGGTTACATCTGCCGGACAACTTCCCTTTGATAAAATTCTTCACGTAGTAATTATGGGACAGGAATTAAAATGTACAAAAGAATCAATTGCACTAGCAACAAAAAATCTTCTTAGTAAGGCTGAAGAAATTAATATCGAATCGATAGCAATACCAGCATTTGGAACCGGAGTTGGCAAATTTCCCGCTCATGATGCGGCACATACGATGGTGGAAAGCATAATTGATTTTCTCCTCGATTCGAAAAAGATTATGGAAGTGAAAATCGTGCTTAGAAATGAAGGATTATATAAAACTTACCTCGCAGAATTCGAAAAAAGATTTTCTAAACACAGAAATCAGTGACTTTTTATTCTACTTTTTAACATAGACTGTTTTGATTTTCAAATAGGAATTAGTATATGGAAAAAATTATTCTCAGTCCTATTGGTATAATTCATACACCTTTTAAAGACCCCAAAGGGATACCTATACAACCAAAAAGTGGAAAAGGGGTCAAAGCAACTGTGGAAGTTTTTCCTGAATACATTGAAGGACTTGTAGACCTCGATGGATTCTCACACTTGATACTCTTATTTCATTTTCACCTTTCAAAAGGATATTCCTTAAAAGTTAAGCCTTTTGTAGATGATGTGCAGCGTGGTGTATTCGCCACACGAGCACCCAGGAGACCAAACGGGATCGGTTTGTCTGTTGTTAAAAACATTAAAATTGAGAAAAACATAATCTATATTGAGAATATCGATATCGTAGATGGCACACCTCTTTTAGATATCAAACCTTATATTCCAGAATTCAATGCAGTAGAAAAGATAAGAGTCGGATGGTTGAGCAATAAACTGAGTTTTGCAGAAACGAAACTATCCGATGAACGCTTCCTGTAAGCAGATCAGTAATTATTCTCCCATGCTTGGAAAACATCCTTCACATAATTGATAATGAAATCTATCACTTTATTCGCATATGCTTTCGCAAGTTCTTCGTTGAATTTGGGAAGACCTTCACCTTCTTTGTATAGCAATAACGGAGCAGCGTTAGGAAATACATAGGTTCCCGGTCGAACAAGATAAGGTTGAATATCTTCGCATTGCTTAGGTTTAACAAGATTGGGATCAGCCGCGAGAACCATAGCTGTCTCGTCAATACCACCGTGACCACCAGATTCACCAAAAAACTCCATCGTCAAAGATTCGACCAAATGCCACCAATGAATAATAATTGTATACCCAGATGTTAATTCCCAAGCCCTTAGTGCTATATCCTTTAATTCATTATAATGACCTCCATGACCGTTGATAATAATGGCTTTCTTGAATCCTGTCTTAAATAAACCTATAAGAACATCACCCACATATACCTCAAAGGATTTTGGTGAAACGGTCATAGAACCGGGAAAAGCTCGGAGAGTTCTAGTAATACCATACGGAATTGAAGGCGCAATTAAAGCTTGAATTTCCGGAGCAAGATTCTTAGCGATAAAATCTGGGATTGTAACATCGGTTCCAAGGTTTGTGCAGCTATGAGCTTCAATTGTTCCAACAGGGAGTATTACTGTATCAATTTCAGATGGCACAAGTGACTTAAAATCTTGATACGTCAAATCAGCCATAAACCTATTCATCTTTAACCTCCTACATCAACTTAAATTAAAATGAAAATTAACTTGCAAATATGCAATGTAAAGATAAAATTTGGGTTCTATGTCTCTATTAGAACTTGTAAATATCAGTAAAAGATATAAAATGGGCGACATATTTATCAACGCTCTGGACAACATTAGCTTAACAATTGAAAACGGAGATTATCTCGCCATAATGGGACCTTCAGGTTCAGGAAAGTCTACTCTTATGAATATAATAGGTTTTTTAGATGTTCCCGACGATGGACAGTATATTTTCAACAATCAGGATACGATAGGACTTTCGGAGAAGGAACTAGCTTATATAAGGAACAGGCAAGTCGGTTTCATTTTTCAGACTTTTAATCTTTTGCCAAGAGAATCAGCAATAGAAAATGTTCAACTTCCGCTGATTTATTCAGGAATTCTAAGGAAAAAAAGATTGATTAAGGCAGCCGAGGTTTTGGATAGTGTAAACTTAAAAGATCGAATGAATCATAAACCCAGCGAACTATCCGGAGGCGAACGTCAAAGAGTAGCTATCGCAAGAGCTCTTGTAAACGATCCTAATATAATCTTAGCCGATGAACCAACTGGTAATCTTGATTCTAAAACCGGTAACGAGATACTGACCGTAATAGACAACCTAAATGCCCAAGGACGAACAATTCTATTAGTGACGCATGATCAGACAATTGCTGGTCATGCCAATAAAAAAATTTTCTTGAAAGATGGAAAAATTGTTGATATAAAATAGACAAGGTAATTAATGAGAATATCATCATTAGCAGAAAAAATTCGCCCAAGCATGACTTTATCTCTAACTGCAAAGGCTGCAGAAATGCGTAAGAAAGGTCTCGATGTTATTTCACTCTCAGCTGGAGAACTGGATTTCAAGCCACCTAAAGAAGTTATTATTGCCGCCGAAGAAGCCATGAGAGCAGGAAAAATAAAATACACTGCCGCATCCGGTATGCCCGAGCTTAAAGAGGTTTTGGCACGAAAATATACAGATATGTATGGCACTCCAATTTCAAGGAACAATATCATCGTCTCTGCAGGAGCAAAACAATCACTTTTAAATGCACTTTTGACAGTCATCGAGCCGGGTGATGATGTATTGGTTCCAACTCCATATTGGGTTAGCTATCCTGAAATGATTAAATTAGCAAGGGGTAAAATTATACTCGTTCCTTCAAAAATGTCAGACGAATTTAAGGTTAATCCGGAAGTATTAAGCAAATACATCACTGATAAAACGACAGCCATTCTGCTTAATTCTCCCTCAAATCCCACTGGCTCAATCTATTCAAGATTGGAACTTGAAAATATTGTTAATTTTCTCCCTGAAAGGATTGCAATAATATCTGATGAAATATATGAAGAACTCGTATTTGAAGGAGAGCATTACTCTTTACTAAGCTTTGGTGGTGAAATATTCAAAAAGGCAATAATAATAAGTGGAGTTTCTAAAACGTATGCGATGACAGGCTGGCGGATTGGCTGGGCTATTGGAGATCCCGACATTATAGCAGCAATGGGAAGAATACAAGCTCATGAAACCTCAAATCCGTGCACAATTTCTCAATACGCAACGATAGCTGCACTATCCCATTGCGATTTCTTCTGTAATCAATTAGGACCAATTATAAAAGAGCGTAGAGATTTCACATTAAACCTCCTAAAAGATATTCCAGAGATTAAACCTTTTTCACCAAAAGGTGCTTTTTACATATTCTGTGACATCAAAGGTTTACTTAACAACAAAGTTCCCACCTCATTAATTCTTTCAGAACTACTTATAGAAAAAGCCCTTGTTGCAACTGTGCCGGGAGAAGCTTTTGGA